>CALLUT010000146.1 GCA_938010495.1 Candidatus Absconditabacterales bacterium | reverse complement strand
TCAAAGACCTACAAATTTTGAAGAATTTATCGGACAAGAATCAACCGTATGAGTAGTACAGACTGCTTTAGAAAGTGCTCGCCAAAAATGACATACATTATGACATTTATTGTTTTGTGGTCAAAGTTGATATTGAAAGACAACCCTTGCTTCAATTATTAGTAAAAACGTTGCAGGATCTCTCCACGTGATAACATGATATGCCTTATCAAAACCTTCTGAAATGGTATCATTGTTAAATAACTTACAACCAAATGACGTATTGTTTATTGATGAAATCCATAGATTAAAAGCTCCATTAGAGGAGGTCTTATATATAGCAATGGAAGATTATTGTATAGATATGGTTATGCCTGATTGAAGTTCAGTAAGATTACCTCTCAATCAATTTACTCTAATATGAGCGACAACAAAAAGTGAATCTCTTACGGAACCCCTTAAAAATAGATTCATATACACATTTCATCTAGCACCTTATTCTCTTGAGGAAAAAAAGCAACTAGTGCAAAGGTACTTACAAAAGAACGAGTTAACCGTATCTTCTGACGAATTACTTAACACTATGTGTTGATTTATATCTTCTACCCCAAGAGAAATAACAACCACGTGCATACAACTTAGAGACTATTGTGTAGTACATAATAATGGTAACATGGAAATAACAACTCAAGCATGGGAATGATTTAAAGCTGCATCAAAAGTTGAAGCATGATGAATTAAACCGGTTCACAAACGTTATTTAGCTATACTTGAAGAAGCAGACTGAAATCCAGTATGACTGAGAACTTTATCGGCAAAATTATGAATTAGTGAAAAAGCATTAGAAAATGATGTTGAACCACTCCTCTTCCAGTTATGAAGAATTGACAAAACAAGTAGATGAAGAATATTAGTATAATTTTTATCAAAAATAATTAATCATAAAAAAGTCCTCAATCAATGAGGACTTTTTTATATATGATTATCCAAATCAAATTATTTAGCACTAACTACATCGTTTAATGTAAATAGACCTTTAACATTGTTGCTTGTTCCATCATCGTTCATGAATGCAACAGTGTGGTATTTATCTACTTTTAATTTTCTTGCTAGTTCTTGGTTTTCATCCCAGTCAGCTTTTAAGATTACTGTATCACTTGGTATGTTTTTAGTGTTTGCTGTGATATCAGCATCTAATTTAGCACACGATCCACATGTTTTTGAATGGAAGAATACTGCTACATCTTTTCCTTCTTTTTCTGCTGCTAATACAGCGTTTGCAGTGTATAGTTCGTAGTTACTTGAAATTGTTTTTTCCATAGTATCTGATCAAGCATCCATAACTTCATCAAGAGTAAATAGGCCTTTAACATTATTGCTTGTTCCATCAGCATTAATAAATGCAACAGTATGGTATTTATCTACTTTAAGTTGTTTAGCAAGAGCTTGATTTTCATCCCAGTCAGCTTTTAGGATTACAGTATCATCAGGAATATTTTTAGCGTTTGCCACAATATCTGCATCTAATTTAGCACATGATCCACATGTTTTTGAATGAAAGAAAATTGCCATATTTTTTCCAGATTCTTCAGCATCTTGCACAGTAGCGTTAGAGAAAGGAACATAATTAGTAGATGCTAATTGAGCTGCAGGAGCTTTGTTTGTAGTAACTACATTGTTTGCAGGAACTTGAGCAGTATTAGTAGGTTGTGTACATCATACAGTTATAGCTGCTGCTGCAACTAATGTAGATAATAAGATAACTTTTTTCATAATAATTTATAAATAATAATAAAAGAGAAGTTTATTCTTTAAATTTTTTAGTTTGGTCTATTTCTCGTTGAGTAGTATCGATAACGAAGTTGTTTTCATATAACCAGGTTTCAGCAGCTTTATCTCGTTTCATTACTATAGAAACTCATACAACAATAATGATAATTGCAACGATTCTTCTAAACCATCAATTTGGGTTTGCAGCTCGTTTTAGTTTGTTAACCATCTTTCTTCATCAATATGAGATAAGTGAAAGTACGGTTACCAGTCATGCTGTATAAGCAAGTATATTGATGAAACCCCGTGCAAAACTTGCAGGAAGAACTGTAGCAATTATTATTGCATAAGTCGGAGAGCAAGTATTAAATACAGGTCATAGGATAAATCCTAGCAATATATCTCACCAAGCTCATCAAGATGTCCCAGTAGTTTGTTGAGCTTTATTTGTTGCATGCTCCAATCAAGTAAGCAGCATAAATTTTTGCCATAAATTTGGAAACAAAAATACTATTCAAAACAAGATAAGGATATAAGCTGAGACTTTTGTTAGATCTTCAGGAAATATACCAAAACGATCAACGAGAACTTTTACAAGTAATGTAAATAAAATTACAGAAACTGCAAAAGACGCTATAATAATTCGAGGACGAGATTTTTTACCTTCAATAACTGATCATCAGATAATTACTGGAAGCAAAGGTAATACGCATGGTGCTAATACTGTTAGAATTCATGCTAAAAAAGATAAGCCTAATAGTCACATATTGATCAAATTAAGTAATTAAAAAAGTACAAATACTTTTCTATATTATCAAAACGGTAACTCATACATAGTCATTAACAAATGTATATCCTTCGTTATTACTATCTCAGGGGGGCCGATGTTGTTTTGGCATGACTAATATGTGTGAAAACATATCAGTTGGAATAGATGTATTACTAATGTCGGTTAGTATTTTAGTTTGTATTGAGACTTCTTCAATATCAGCGACAAATGATGCAGACATGTTCTTTTTCCAACATCAACGTTTTCATTCATATGTGTCTAATTTTTTATTCATACAAAAACTCTCACTTGCAGTAAGTTCCCAATCTGTTGTTACCCAAGCTTTCACAACGAACTGTGAGGCTATCAGATAAACAACAATCAAAAGAAAATGAAATACGTTTCTTTTCATCATATAGTAACTGTATAGAAGTTTATCTACTTATTACTAGCAAAGAGTAGATAAATCCCCCCCAAAAAGAATAAAAACATGACTCGTTGGCTTACAGAAAATAATCAAATAAGTTCTGATTCTGGTAGTTCTTTGAAATATTCAACAAAGAATCTTGAAATAGCATAAACAATAAGAAAAGTTCACGATATCAGTCAAGGTCTTATGATTCAACGTAAATACTTACTTAGTAGTAAGATTCGTCAAATAAACAAAGGAACAAATCACTCTAAAAATGATTGAATCATATTTGTATTTATCCTTGGTTGTGCATCAACTCTATCATAAATTGAAACTAATCATAGCTGTTCAAAAGAATTGGCCCATGTAGTTCATACTTCTGTTAAAGGTTTTCACCATAATTCTTGATTTAGATAATTTCAAAATCTTCAAAGTGCTATTCAAAGTGGAGCGATGCACAGTATAATATCTCCTAGTAACATGAATTCTCTTTTGCTTAACTTCATAGAATGAAATAACCATACAAGACCCAAAGTGACTCAACAAACTCATCATATAAAACTCATTCATCATTGATTAACAAGGATTATTTCTGAAAGATGTTGTGAATAATAATGTCGTTCATAGAGGAATACATGTCATAATCTTCATCAAACGATAACTCATATTATTGCAATAATAAAAAAATCATCAAGTTTATCAGTGAGTAATTTTTGAACTCATTCATATGAAGAAAAATATTTTCACTGTCAAAGCCAATACAATACTCAATATCAAAATACGAAAGTAATTAGATAGAAGAGTCAATATCGGTATATTGGCCATCAAGCTATTGAAAATGCGATCATTATTGAAACCGAAAAATAAATTAGTATACTGCCAGTAATAACTATTTCTTTTTTATAATCTATTCGATATTTGTTCCATGGCAACCTCTAAGAAAAAAACTACTACTAAGAAAACTCCAGTTAAAAAAAGAACTACTAAAAAGGTTGTTTCTCCAGCTAAAAAAGTGAGTTCAGCAGCGTCAAGAATTGAACAACAATTTGATGAAGCAATGAATGATACACAAGAGCTTCTCAATAAAAAAGTTTCAGCAAAAACTAAAAAAACTGCTAAAAATGTAGCAAAAAAAGCTGAGGCATTAGCAGGTTCAGTTGAACATATTTGAGAAGAAGTGGAAAACATTACCAATTCAATCTTCCCATCAAGAAGCTGATCAACATCTTCTTTTGATGCACAGTATACAAGCAAGGTTTCTCGTTTGTTTATATTCCGTTTCTTATGGGGAATCATCCAATGACCAATCATGTTTGTTTGGACAATATGGATATTCATCATTGCAGTAGTACACTGGATTTCAATGTTTCTTCTATGAAAAAGAACCAAATCACTACGAAAAAAACAAGTAAGATACGCAAGACATCTTATCAACTGGAAATCTTATATGAATGGGTTAACAGATGCAAGACCAGAAATTATAACACCTGCTGTGTAAATAATTAGTTAACAGCTTTCTTCAATTTTTCTTGGCAAAGGTCGTAACAGATCTTTGCCTCTTTTTGTAATACGACAATTTCTTCTACATCAAAGAGTTCTTCTGATTGAAGAAGTGCATGAATTTCTTTGAGACGAGTAAATGCTTCTTTAAATCACATCCTTGTTCATTCGTTGTTGTAAAACTTCTGGAATACGGATATCTCCTTCAGCTGTTTGATAATTTTCTACAATTGCAGCTAAAGCTCTTCATAGAGCAACAGCAGTACCGTTTAGACTATGTGCAAAATATTTATCTTTTCAATTTTTAACTTTGATGTTTCATCTACGCGTTTGGAAATCAGTTGTGTTTGAAGTACTTGTTACTTCCTTAAACATACCGATTCATGGGAACCAAGCCTCAAGATCATATTTCTTTGCTGCTGGGGCTCATAAATCTCCTGTACAAATATCTATACGGTTATATGCGATTCATAGATCGGTAAAAATTTCCTCTTCTATCTCACGAAGCAATTCATGTTCCTTAGCACTGTCTTCTGGATTTACAAATGTAACCATTTCAACTTTTTCAAATTGGTGTAATCTGATAAGTCCTTTAGTATCTTTTCCATACGTTCCAGCTTCTCTTCTAAAACATGAAGAGTATCCAACATATCTACGTGGAAGATCTGCTGCATCAAATGTTTCTCAATTATGTTGTCAGATAAGTGCAACTTCAGCAGTTCAAATAAGCCAGAGATCATCTTCTTCTCGATCTTTTTGTTCTGTGTCAGTTTTAGGATTTACTCTATAGAGATTACTTGAATCATTTGGTAGGTATCAAGTAGTCATCAAAGCATCTTCTTTTACTAATTGCGGTACCAAAGCCAACTCAAATCACTTAGAAACCAGTTTTTCTATAACCCATTGAGTAAGAGCAAACTGAAGTTGAGCAAACTCACCTCTTACAATTTGAAACCTAGATCATGAGAGTTTTACTGCTCTTTCTTGATCCAAATATCCTTTTGCTTCAAGAATATCCCAATGTGTTTTTGGTTCAAATTCAAATTCAGGCTTTGATCAGACTAATTCTAAGACAATATTTTCTTCGTCACTCTTACCAACTGGTACATCAGAAAATGCAGGACTAGGTATGCGAAGTAGCATTGCTATAAATTCAGATTCTTTTTCATCAAGTGCTTCTTGTGCTTCTTGAATAGATCACTTAAGTTCCTTTACTTGGTTAACAATTGGGAAGAAATCTTCTCATGCTTTTTGGGCAACTTGAACTTGTGCAGAAAGGGTATTTCTTTGAGCAAGCATTTCTTCAAGAGATTGTTTCAATTCTTTTACTTGTTCATCAAGTTGGTCAAATAACTCCCAATCAATTGTTGTTCATTTATTCGCAGCGCCAGTATGATATTTCCCAGGATTTTTACGATAATCTTTAATATCTATCATTTTATAATATTTCAAATAGTTAAATATTTAGTCAGTCTTTTTTGGATTATTTGGCACTTCAGCAATTATTTTTTCTTCATATAATTTAAGGAATTTTTCATATGCGGAGACATCAGCGATTAAGGCTGTAGGTATTGTAGCAAAAAGTCATACTAATAATGCCAATGCTCAAGGAATTTGAATCATTCATTGATACATTTCAAGTACCAAAACTTCCCATCGGTGATCTTCAGTTATTCTCCAACTAGCTTTAAGAGCTTCTATAGGTCAGTATCATTTATCAATAATAAAGAGATCCCAAAACTTAAATCTAAGACCCCAATAAATTCATGGAATTATAAAGAGAATAAGACCTACAATTTTAATCAGTGTAAACAGAATTGATGTTAAAATCCATGGAAATACAACTCAAGTACGAGAAAACATAGACCCATATCATGGAAATCATCAAGAACCACGAATTATATCTAATGAAATAGAAGCTAATCAAACAGCAATTACCGATGTAATGATGTAGTATAAAAGATTTCATGAAATAGCTCAAACTAATATCTTTGTAGTAGGTTTAACTCATTCAACAATTGGGAAATACGTTTCAATAGCCAAAGCTAATCCAATAATAACTACTCAAGAGACTAAGAGTAACGGAACCCATTTCCATACAGTATTTTTCATATGAGTTCGTCCTTCTTTTATAGATTCTTCAGCAATATTTGAAGTAGATTTCCTTGAAGAAAGGTAAATACAAATTCAAATGATAAAAAGAATTATAGAAACCATTATCAATACTCATAAAAACCAATTAATAGATCATTTAATAAGTGATATCAGAGGGTTTTGAGTTCAGCTTAATTCAATCACATAAAATACTAGTGATACTAAAAACCAAGCTATAATAACTAATAAAGGTGATCAAATCATCCAAAGTCATAATTTTTTTCTAGTCATTTTCTAAATATTTTAAATTAAAAATTGCAATAGAACAAATAACTCCTATTGTATACGTATTCTTTATGTACATTCAAACAAATATTTATGGAATTAGTCTGATTTTGAGTGCTAGGATGAATAGGAATTTGATTGTTATTGTGATTTCTTTTTGCTAAGATATTCTTTTATCAACGTGTACGTAAAGCCAATAAAAAAGCAGTAAAACAATCCAGAAGCACAACGTTATGATATGTTAATGAAAAGGTTGCCCCACTCTTGCCTCAGTTCCCTTATAACTATAAAGACTTGACGTTTCTTGGGAAAGGAGTAGATTATATCGTCTTTGATTGATTAAGTGAGTGATATGTTCGCCAAGTAATTCTCTTAGAAATCAAATCATGAAAATCTCGTTTGAATAAAAATGAAAAATTAATCAAAGATGCAGTAAATCGTTGAAAAGTAGCATATAAAGTACGAAGAATTTAATCATATTTTGATACAAATGAATCCAATAAACTTACACCAGTACATAGCAAATTGAATGATTCTCACAAACTTAGCTTGACGTGACCTTTTTGATGTCATTGTTTATGAAAACTTTTCAAACGACATAATTGAACTACCAAAAGATATCAAACTTATATCGTTAAGTAATCTAGGTAAGTGAAGCTGAGTAGCTTGAAAAGTAGCAACTATACAAAAGACTCATAAGAAAGTGCTAGTGGTCTTGGAACATACACCAGTTACATGACTTTTGTCCTTATTGGAAACTCCTGCAAGAAAAGATGAATCGCTTATAGTTATCTCACTAGGAACAGGATTATCTTGAATTGCATCATTTTGAAAAGCTACAACACACGATATTTGATATATTTGAGCGACACAAACAGCAATACATGATCCTCATGACGTAGTTCAATGTTTTGGATTATTAGAACAACAATGAAAGAGATATATTAGAATACAATCTTGAGAATATCCACCGACATTAATAGAATCAGTACCAGTTATTAATGAATGATGATTATATAACTGCATCAAGCACTGATTAAGTTGACCAAATTGAACCTTACTTGTTTGATGACGCGTGAGTAATGAATTATTCTACGCTTGTAGTAAATTACAAGAAGCTTGACCAATGTATGACAGTTTTATTGTAACAGACTGGAACTGGGCAATCACAGACGATTTGAGAAATAGTTTATTAAACACAGAGAAACTAATATTAGTAGTAGATTGAAATGAAAAATACGCAAAACAATATGCACAAAGTACACTGTTTAATTCAGGATTATATGAAGTAGAAGTGATAATTATCTCACCAGAAGTAAACGGTGTGACCACTACACAAATTGAATACTTATATGACCAAGCTGATTTTTGAGTAGAAAGTTTTGTACAAAAACTCGCTATAGATTAAGTATTTCTTTTTAATCAATAGGATTTAATAATATCTTCGATTGCTTGAGTTTGAGATTCTTCCCTATCTCACATGTTGTGATGAAGAATTTTTTGTACAGGGTCTAAAGGATTACATTGAAACGGAACAAGATAATTGAAATCACCATTTCTAGATTGAGTTTTTATACTTCTATATGACGTTTTCAATTCTTCAGGGAAAAGGATATCTTTCTCATTATATATAACAAAAAGCTTATCTATAATCATATTTTCTACGTATCAGAGATATTCTTCTTTTGATTTGCTTTTTTCTGATTCTCCAGCCAAAATTAAACGATCCTCTTCACTCACAAGTAAAGAGTTAAAGTCACAATACCAATCTATGATTGCTTTGTTTGTAGCATTGGCTCATCACTCTATTCACAACATAGTTGCAATTTTTCTGTATGCATCAAATGTTTGGTTTCACAAAGAAGCTGCAGATAAAGCTATAAGTATGTCATTTTTCGTTGTATCATTAGAGAGATGATTGTTTGCAATTGAGTAAGGAGTGTTATTTAATGATGAAGATATAGTAATAACTTTATCGAATCATTTTTCTTGCAAATGATTACGCCAAGCACATTTATTTAGCACATCTTGTTTAAGTGAGTATGGAACTACTGATAGTACTTCATCTTCGTTATTTTTAAAATACAATCCTTTGTTTGTAAATAGTGAAACATAGACTCAACAGTTTTGAGAAAGTCTTTTTGCAAGATCAAGATTATAGGAATTTTTATATTCATTTGTTCCTGGAGCTCATTCTATGGAAAGCATTAATTTTTTATCAACATTTTTTTTTGGTTTTTGAACAAAATATTCAACTCCAATTTTACTATTATCTCTTACATCTTTGCTTTCAAATGTATTATAACTAGCTATTTTTCTTCACCACATAAAAAATCAAAAACAATAAATATTTTCTTATACACAAATATCAATAATTGTCAATTCTAACTAACTAAATTCGACAGAATCAATTTTAATATCACTATACATAAACTTAAGGAGAACTTCTCCCACAGCAACAACATCGCGTTCACAATAGTCTTTAATTCTTGGTAGATCTTTTTCATCACAATAAACGCGAGCTACTTGTTCTCAAGAAATATCGGTTTTTGGAGTTTGTACTCAAAGTACTCTACATAGCAAATCTAACGAACAGTATGATCTTCTTTCACCAAATCTTCGCATATCCATAGTATCTAGATGATTGATTTCCCAAGGTTTTTTACCTTTTGAATCAATAATTGTAGGCAATCTTAATCAATGCACCAATGCTCTTCTACAAATATATGGGACATCAAATTCTTTTATATTATGACCACAGAGTTTATGATGAGGTTTATAGTAATGACTATTTAATAGTTCAAAAAAATCTTCTAATAACTTCTTTTCATCGTCTCAGTAAAATGATTTTAGACGAAAGATATGCGTTCCATCTTCTTGTTTATGAAATCATCATATAGAAATAACAATAATTTTACCAAATTCAGCATAAATTCAACTACGATTTTCATATAACTCATCCATACGAGCATCATCTTCGATTCATGCTTGTTGTGTTAATCTTTTTCATTTCTTCTCCCAAAGTTCTTGCATTTTCTCGTCTAGATCAAAGAAACTTGAATGTTCGGGAACACATTCCAAATCAACAAATAAGATACTTGATAGTGATTGATTGCTCATTGCTATATCGTTACTTATAAAAGAATACTTTCTTTGTAGAGATCAATTATTGCTTTGCAAGAATAAGTGTATCTTCTCGTCTAATTCAGAACTGTCCAGGAAAATAGAGTCATGGTTC
The DNA here is from genome assembly GCA_938010495.1 of Candidatus Absconditabacterales bacterium. Next base: position 4,328 of record CALLUT010000146.1, on the reverse strand, counting down.
TATAGTAATGACCATACCTTCTTCTAAGATATCTTTACTTTCTTTATGTACATGTGGATTCTCATGAACATCAAGTCAAACTCAGTGACCCAATGAGTGAGTAAAGTATTGCTCTACTCATTCCTTTGTAAAATAATCTCTGATTTTTGAAGCTATATCTCATGTTATAGTTCATGATTTAGCTAATTTTAATCATAATTGATGAGCATGTTTAACCTGAGTTAATGTTATATTTCGTTTTTCATATTCTTCGTTTTTTTCTCATAACCAAAAACACCTTGTCATATCGCTACAATATCAATTCCGTTTCCATCCCATATCTATCAATAAGGGTCAATGAGCAATTATATCTCTAGATGTTTTATGATGAGGTATTGCCGAGTTTTTTCAAAAAGCAACTATAGTAGGAAACGCCTCGTCTTCTAGTCATAAAATCATAGCTTGATTGATAATCATGCCTCTAACAGCGATTTCTGATTTTCAAATAAATGCATCAAGATTATCTCAAATCCAATTCCAAAGAATATTTGTCATTGATAATGCAATTCAATGATATTCTTTTTCTAAGTTTGTTTTGCGTATTCTATACAAATTTTGCCAAGATTCTTCCTCAAACACTACTCCAAAATCTTTATCAATATGTTCATATACATATTGTGAAAGTGATTTTTCTACAACTACTTCATGAACAACAAATGGCTTTAATAGTTCTCTCAATTTCTTATCACGTTTTATAATTGATATTGTTATGCGTTTTCAAAACCTTTCTCATAATTCTTTTGTTGAAATCAATGGAGTTTTTTCAAAATATCTTTCATCCAAAAAAACAGAAATAATACAACTATCAATATTTTCCTGTACTAATAACCAACCATCACTAGGTTGAAATCATAGGCAGTAATGAAACAATAAGTTTTCATTTTTTTCATTTGTGTAGAACAGACGATTTTTCATGATGCTTGTTGCTTTTAAACGACTAATTACTATATATGAAAGCATGAACAAATTACAACTACTAGAATATCTTGATACGTATTTGAAAACGTCTGAATTTAAGGACTCTTCAAAAAATGGACTCCAAGTTGATAACGAACTTGATGAAATTTCTAAAATTTGATATGCAGTAGATTGTACTGATTACCTTATAGATAAAGCTATAGAACAATGAGTAACGATGATGATTGTACATCATTGATTATATTGGGGTATTGAAACTCCTATGACATGAATTATGTACAAAAGAATGAAAAAATTACTTGATCATAATATTGCTTTATATGCATCCCACTTGCCACTAGATGCTCATGAAGTAGTTGGAAACAACATTTGATTGTTACAATGATGGACTCGTATATTTTGAATAGAAAAATTTGATCAACAATGATTTTGAACATATAAAGATAAACAAATAGGATTTTGAATTCGTTATGAGATGCCGGTTCATGTTGCCACATTACACACATCGTACTGTACTACATTATGATTGCGCAATCAATTTTATAACTTTTGAAAGCATGAATATATCAAGTCTGTAGCATTTGCATCAGGCCAAGGATGATTTGCTGCCATAACTGAAGCCGCTCGTGATTGATATGACCTACTAATTACAGGAGAAGCAGTCCATTATGAAATAACATTAGCCAAAGAGTTATGATTATCTATCCTACTCTGATGACATTATGAAACAGAAAAAATATGACCAAAATTACTTGCGCACCATATCAAGAAAGAATTATGAATCGACGTTACTTATTTAGATGAATGTTACTAATATGACAAAAATAATTGAATTGTTATGAGATTCCTCACTAACTAAAAAATCAGTACTGGAAAAGCTAATACGTTATAAATGTATACTTACGAAAGAACAACTGTTTATAGAGGGTGATCGTGAATTAAGTGAAGATGAATATACATGGGTTCTCTCTTCATACAAACAATACGTTGAAGAGGATCAACCTTTGGAATACATACTCTGACATGTTGATTTCCTTGGCGTTTCATTTCATGTAACTTCTGATACATTGATTCCTCGTCCAGAAACTGAATACATGATTGACGCAGTTAATGAATGGTTAAATGATACACCTTCTTGTAAAACACTTCTTGATATAGGAACAGGATGTGGTGTTTTATGATTATCAGTATTACGACATAATCCAAAACAGATTGAACACGCAATCATGACAGATATAACTCAGGAAGCCCTTGAAATAGCTCGTGGAAATCATGAGAAGTTGTTTTCTGATCGTGATGAGGTTACTCCTCTATTTCTCCAAGCAAACATCTTAGATGATGATTCAATTAGGTCCCTACGAAGTTCCACTGGAAAATCTTGAACTCCTCTCCTCCTTGTAGCAAATCTACCGTATATACCTGAAAAATTATTTGATGATAATACTGATATTAGTGTAAAAAAACGAGAACCAAAATTTGCTTTTGTTTGATGAGATGATTGACTTGATCGATACAGAGTCATGTTTGATCATATGATTGAAATGCAAAAAACAAATCAAGTTGCGTGTACACAATTTCTAGAAATGATGACGCGACAAGTAGAAATACTTGTGAAGGAATATTGAGATATATTCACCTTTGAAGAAGTGAAAACGTTTCATTTTAATATTAGAATAGTCAAGGCTGAGTGGAAATAGTTATTTTATATAGTTTCTAAGTTCTGTCATTTCATCAAGAGTCAAAGTATCAAAAGACTCAACAGTATTTAAGAGATTAGCAAAGTCAGTACGGAGATTTTCTTTAAACACATTATTCTTCACAGAAGAATCTCTTAAAGAAAAGAGAGTCTCTCCCATAAATTTCAAATCATCAAATACTATTGAAGCGGGATCATTAGTTTCTACGAATTTTACATTATGTTTAGTGATACTAGTTTGTAGATTCATAAACAAAGTACTTCAAGAACTTTGTTCGGGAGAGAGCTCATGCATAAATCTTGATCTTTTTAGATAAGCAATATAATCGTTTATGCTAGTATTTTTACTATAATCTTGATCATAGGAGTCAAAATACTGAGTCATAAATTCAGTAAGTGATTTAGTAGCATTAGTATGAAGCTCTCATTCAATTTTTGAATGAATAAGTCACATATCTTTAAAATTAGTCCATTCAATTAAGGATCCTTCTTTACCTCAAATCACTCAATTTATGTGAGCAAGTTGATAAATCCTATCCATTCAATTTGAATCTTTAACCGTATAAAATTTATCATAAATTGTATGATGTGGGTCAAGCTTAATTCAATATTCATTGCATATGTCCATTGCTGTATATGTCATGATATCGCAATCCATCATGATCTTATCTTCAGTTCATTGTTTTAAGAATCAATTAAAACTGATAGTATTGATATGACCATCTTCTCAATGTTTTTCTCAAGCATATGAAACTTTATCCTGATATTTCTTAAACAATGTATATAAAACTGCTCTTGTCTTAAAATCAGTTATCTTATCCATATTTGAAGGCAAGGCCATTAATTTTAATTTAAATGAAAGATCATCTTCATGTGTTAGGTTTTCATTAATTTCATTCATTACTTCATTTTTAAATTCTCAATATTTTTTAATCACGTCAAATGTTGTTTTCTTATCAAGAAATCATTCAATTCATTGTAACATAACTGCAGTTTTTACAAATCAATCTTGTTTAAGTAATTCTTTAATATTCTCTATTGATTTATATTCAGATGAAAAATTAAAAATTTCTTCTAAAGAATTAAATGAAATCGATAAATAATCAACTTCCATTTCTAAATTAGGTGGAGAAGAATCAATAGTAATTTCCTGATTAATTATAGGAAGTGAAGTAACTTCTCTTAACTTTTTTGTTGCCTCCTTCTTAATTTTGGACTTTACACGAATTTTCCTTCATCAGATTTCAATTATTTCGTATCCTGCTTTAGATGTTTCTTCTTCGTTCTTTTCAATAAGAATTTTATCTTCGTCTTCATTTATCATTTTTTTTGATGGTCATTTTCATTTTACACGAATTTTTTTTCATCAAACTTCAACTATATGGTATTCTTCATTTAGAGAAGAAGATTCTTCAATCTTTTCTTTAGGAAAAAGTGGATCATCAAATAATGGTTCTGAAAGCAATGAATCGATAAATGGTTTAGTAACCTCTCAAGTAAAATCAAATCATGCTCAAACTTTATAATAAGATACTGCTTTACGAAATGAACTAGTATCAAGAGCATCGACCTCTCATTCAAAAAAACCTAAAAGAACTAATTTAGTCTGCAGTGCAAATATAAAACCAGGATTAAGCTCTTTATCAAGAGATACTCAATCAGTAGATTTCTCTCA
>CALLUT010000145.1 GCA_938010495.1 Candidatus Absconditabacterales bacterium | reverse complement strand
ATCAATTTTAAAAATCATATGATCTATAAAAGATGATCATCAAATTCCTGACTGATCTTCTTTTTGTAAATAATCTTTTAGATTAGTGTATTCGTTTTTTGTCATTTCTATTTTTCTAGATCTGAAAGTTCCTGCATTACTTGAAGATTTCACGGGTCAGTTGCTAATATTTTTTCAAAAACGTCCTTAGCATCATCTTCACGTTCTAACCCAATAAATGTTTTTGCTTTATAAAATAAGGCATCATTTGAAGTTGGATCACGTTCTAGTGATTTATCCAACCAAAACATCGCTTCTTCATAGTCTTCAATATCAAAATATGTAATTCATTTAAACGTATATGCATCTGCAAAATCTGGTTTTTGTTCTATAACTTCATCAAACAACGATAACGCTTGATACGCATACAGAGCAAATTCCTTAGATTTTGCTAATTTTTCATGATAACTTATATCACTTAAAACTGTCGCTTTATTATATAGTACAGCTATATTTGTTGGTTCCAATTCATACGCTGCATCAAAATACTTCAATGATCTTTGCAATTTTCAACTATCTGCAAGAAGTACTCATTTATTTAGCAATGCCTTAAAATTCTTTTCATCACGCTCTATAGCATTGTTGAAATTTTCTTCAGCATTTTGAAAATCTCAAACATAATATTGTGCCAATCATAAATCAGCATAGTATCATGCATTATTTTGATTATATGAAAGTGCTTTTTCAAATTGTTGTACTGCTTTTTCATAATTTCCTCATAAAGAATACGCACGTCATAGCTCTGAAGCGGTTAGTTCTTCATCGTATCAATATTCTTGTGCATTCCATAGAGATGTTATAGCTTTATCGTATTGTTTTAGTGCATTATATGACCTTCAAAGATAGAATCGTGCTTCTTCATTCTTTTTATCAGCGTCAATTGCTTGATTGAATGCTTCTACAGCTTTTGGATGATTCTGTGTGTCATGTAATGAGATTCCTGTAAGAGTAAATTCAGCAGATTTTGCAGAACATCACACTAAGAAAAGTGAGATACAGGATAGTAAAATTAAGAGGAAAAAACGCATGTAGTATAAAATATTATTCAGTAAAGGTTGCAAGTGCTTGTGCTACATCTAGAGCAAATTCATTAAGTGGTATTTCAAGATACGTTTCACAGTTTTTTACGTGCTCTCTATCAACTCATGAAGCAAATCATTTATCTTTTATTTTTTTGTTAATTGACTTTCGTTTCATTCCAGTAAATCATTCTGGTCTCATGAGACTATATGCATAGAGCAGTCCAGAAAGCTCGTCTACAGAAATAAGGTATTTTTCAATAAGCGACTCAGGTTGTACTCATGTTCCATCAGGATAGTGAGATTTGATAATGTTTTTTAGATGATCATCAGCTCAAATTTCGTCAAGCATTGCTTCAAATTGGTCTCAAAGATGACTTCAGGCATCCTTGTTTATATGATCTCGATCAACATCATGCAACATTCATACTATTTGCCAAAAATCAGCATCTTCTCATAATTTTTCAGCAAAATAACGCATACAATGTCATACTTGGTGACAATGGCGCTTGGTGTCTGTAAGGTACTTGTCCATAAGTGATGAAGCATTATCAATTGTTACTTCAGATTCTATTATAGTTGTTTTTTCAGGAAGAATTTTGTTTTCTTTCTTTGTAGCAGAACTTCCAGAATACAACTGGAATCATCATGTTAATTTATCAATAGTCTTCTTATTACCAAAGAGTAAGATTCATAAGTATTCTATTTCAGCATGTGTTTTGTCTACTGTCATAGAAACAACTTTTGCATCGTCTGTTGTAGCTATCATTTCTTGAGTAAACTCTGTTGTTTCAACTCATGCCTCTTTCGCTTTTGAAAGAAGTTCATGAAGCATGCTATTTGATGATGATTCTTTTATCATAATTGCATGTTGTATATTGAGTGTTATCTCTTTTCAGTCTTTAGTTTTAATTGTATCTTGCTGTAAGAGTTTCTTTCCTCATCTTGCTCATAAAGAAGCACTCAGATGTCAAATTGTGTTCATTTCTTGCCATGGTTCTAGATTGAGTTCTTTGTTGATTAGTGCTACAGCGATTTTAGTCTCTTTTGATTTTCATGCTTGATTTGATGGTTTTCCAGGCTTCATCAAAGGGAACATTACAACATCTCTAAGATTATCTTGTCATGTAAGGAGAGCAAGGATTCTTTCTAATCACATCCCAAATCATGATTGAGGTGGCATAGCGTGTTCCATAGCTAGGACAAAATCATCATCTCAACTTGTTGCTTCTTCATCTCATTTTTCAATAGCTCATGCTTGTTCCTCAAAGTTTGCTTCTTGAATTGTTGGATCTACAAGTTCTGAATATGCTTTGATAACTTCCCATCAGTTTACTACAACTTGGAACTGTTCTACTATGTCTGGATTTGCATCGCTTTGTCTAGCAAGTGGCTGCATAGTTTTAGGATAATTATAGACGAATGCAGGTCATATAATTCATGGTCTAAGCACCTTTTTATAGAGATAATCTATCAGTGTTGTTGTTCATTGTTGCTCCATTCATACCCATTGATGTCATGCTTCTTTGATGTCAGTTCTTAGTTGTTCTTCATCATTCATTCCATACTTCGTAATATCTATTCATCAACTAGCTTTCTTTACTCATTCTATGTAATCAATTCTTTCCCATGGAGTAGAAAAATCTACTGGGTTTTCTTTTCATTCTTTATCTTTGATTGTAATTATCTTTGGAAGTTCTAGTGCTTTAAATAAGTAATCAAACATATCTTCTGCAAATTTCATATTATCTTCATAGTTCCAGTACGCTGCGTAATGCTCTACTTGCGTAAATTCTTGCAAGTGTGAAGGATCTGATCATTCGTTACGGAAATCTTTTCAAATTTCAAAAACTTTTTCATATCTTCATACAGTTGCCATTTTCAAAGCTGGTTCAAAGGCAATTCTCAAAAACACATCAAGATCATAATCATTATGATGTGTAATAAATGGTTTTGCAGCAGCTCAACTAGCAGAATTTCACAAGATAGATGTTACAATTTCTTGAAATCATTGGTTTTTGTAAAACTCTCTCAAGGCATCATAGAATTTTGTTTTGAACAAGAATCTATCGTATGAATCATTATTCATAGTCATGTCTAAATATCTTTGGCGATAGAGTTTTTCTTCATCTTTTACTCAATGCCACTTGTCTCATAGAGGTCTCAACGCTTTACTCATCATTTGAAATTCATTTACAAACAATGTAAGTTCTCAATGATTTGTCTCAAAGAGTTCTCCATGAACTCCTATAAAATCTCCTACATCAAAATATTTTTCTACAAACTTATATGCTGTAACTTCCTGACCATTAATTTCGAGTGAATCAACAGTCTTGTGTCCTGTGTTAAACGAACAAAGTCATTTTAAAAAAGCTATTTGTATTTCTCAAACATCATCTTTAATCGTAGCAAAACTTAACTTTCCATGAGTACGAAACATCATCATTCTTCATGCTGTACTATAGGTACTTACTGATCCTTTTTCTAAAAGAATATCTGCAGGAGAAAGTTTCCCTTCTTTTCAAAGCGTTTGTAAATCAATCGTACTGTGAGTTTTTGAAAATTTATTTGCATATGGCACAACTCATGCTTTCTTGAGATTTTCTAGTTTTTGAATACGTGTTTGATATTCATTTAATTGTTCTGACATGCGGAGATTTCTATATTTCTAAATAATAAGTGATTTATAAGGATTTATGCTAAATATTCAATGTTAGTCTATAAGCTTTCAATAAAAAAACCTCTCAAAACTGAGAGGCTTTTATAGTATGTTTTATAGAGTCTTTCTTACCCTTCACATCATGCAATACTTGCAAGTTTATCTAATTGTTGAGTTCCTGGATAAGCGTTACCGTCTGAATCAACCCAAGTTGGGAATCCTCTAACACCAGCGTTTACACATGCTGTTTTATCAGCATCGCAGTCTGTATAGTCAATATGTGTGAATGCATCACCAAATAATTTCTTTTGGTTTTTACAGTGCCCACATCGTTCAGTCCCATACATTTTTAGTCAAGACTCTTTGATACATTGTGCTAGTTCTACTGCTTCAGGTGCAGCAACTTCTCAGTTATTAGCTACTACTACTTCTGTTCCTTCTCATACATTTGCGGCACTATTTACTGCTACTCAGTTTGATCCTCCTGATGTACTTGCTGTACCTCAAGTATTTCAACCACATCAAATAAGAACTACTGAACAAAATACTACTATTAACCCAAGTGATAATTTTTTCATGAAAACGTTTAAATAATTAATAAATACTATTTTCTATTTGTTTATGAGCTTTTTTCAATATATTAGACAGTATTGATGTTTACAAACTCAAAAAAGAAGTTTTAAAATGAAACTTATTCGTAAAAACAAACAAGCATATTTTAACTATGAGATCGTTGATACCCTTGAAGCGTGAATAGTTTTGCTGTGACATGAAGTTAAATCTATCAAATTTTGAAATTGCACTGTAAATGATGCAATCATTACGTTTACCGAGAAAGAACTACGATTGGTTAATTGTTCTGTTTCATTATATGAAAGAACCAACCCAGTAAATGCTCAATGATATGACCCAAAACAAAGAAGAAAACTCTTAATAACAAAACAACAACTAGCAAGAATATATTCTAAAACGAGAAAAACCTGATTACATATTGTTCCACTTGAAATCTATGAGACCAAATGACGTATCAAAGTTAAAGTCTGACTTGGTAAACTTAAAAAGAAAGTAGAAAAAAGATCTGCTTTGAAAGAAAAAGATACGAAGAGAATGATGGATAAGGAAATTAAGAATTACAGATAACTTTCTTTTCTCCATCAATCCCTTCAAACTCTAACCTAACCGCAGTTAACATCATCTTCCTTTCTTCTTCAGTACCATACAAGTAATCACCAACAATAGGTAGCCCTCTTTCTGAGAGATGCACTCTAATTTGATGAGTCCTTCATGTTAGAATTTCTAATTTCAAAGTAATTTCTCAATCAACTTCTTTTCCTATTTCCATAATTTTTGTGATTCACTCTTTTGGTATGGTGTGAGGAACTTTTGCAGTGACCATATCTATTATCGTGTGAGGAAGTGATCATGAAATTTTATTTAGAAATTCACGTCCAGCATCTGTAACAACGCATGTTGCTTGGTATCGTTTTTTTAGAGGAACAAGCTCTTTTTCTTCTATAGTTTCTGCACCAGATTTACGTTGAAATAGTCACTTAAAATGTTGTAATCATTCTTCAGTCTTTGCTATGACCATAAGTCCATCCGTATCTTTATCGAGCCTGTGAACCAATCATGCCCTGATAAATGAACCCATTGAAGGGAGTCACTTTCATTTAAAATAATGATACACTCATCACACAACACTCTTATGTTCAATATCCCAAACACTATTAGGATGACTAAGGACTCATTTAGGTTTATATATTACTAGGTAATTATCTTCTTCATGACGAATATCTATATCTCGCACAGGAGCTTCATCGAGTACTCATCAATCTATAAATCTTTCCATGGATTCTATACCTATACTATCTCATTGGGAGAGTTTATAAGATTTTTTTACTGATGAAAAATTTCATTTGGTTCCACGGTCCACAAGTACGGCTCATCTTTGTATTAGGTGATGGAAAAAATTCCTAGAATAAGGAAATTTACTCGTTAGATAACGATCAATTCTCTCTCACTTTCATTCATATACTACAATAGTATTCATAGATATTGTTCTTTCAAAGTCTTAATTTTTTCTTCGTCTCACAATGGACTTAATAACGTTTCAATATATCATCAAATCATGAGCTTTTGAGCTTCATCTTTTGGTAGTCATTTTGATTCTAAGTAGAATTGTTTTACTGGATCAAGTTTTTCGATTCTTGCTCAGTGAGAAGCTTTTACATCATTAGAACGCACATCCAACATTGGTAATGTCTTAATAGTAACTCCTTCTCAAAGAATAATATTTTCTTCTAAAAGATGTCCTTCCGCTTTTAAGATATTAGGATGAATAGTTACTCATCAATCTATGTGAGCATTTCCTCAATCAGAATATAATGTTACTATGTGTAAGTTTGCTGAGCAGCTATTATGCTTCAAATGAGCATTAGCAAAACACTTGAGTTTGTTTCCTCATGTCGCTAAACATAAGATATATCCTTCTACTGTTGCTCAATCCCCCATTGTTTCAAATATAAGATCAACTTGGGCATCATTGCGACAAACCATAACAAATACAGAATTTTCTCCACCATTTAGTGAAATTGTTTTGGTATGCTCTCCTTGTGTAAACTCTTCAAAATGTGTCATATTATCTCGATACTATGTTTATAAAATTTATATTTCTTTAGCTTCCTAAGCTCTTAGGGATCATCATTCTTTCTCAACTGATTCAGCAGCTTTTTTCATTACTTCATTTATTTGTTCAGTTGTCATGCTTCAGTCTCATGGTATTTTTAGACGAACTGCACAACTTTTCTTTCCTTCTCATAGGTTCTTTCCAGCATAGAGATCAAATACTTCTACACTTTCTATTTCTTTACATCTTAGTAATGCATTTGTAATAACTCAGTATGGAAGTTCATGATCTAACACAAAGTTCATATCTCTAAGAATGATTTGATCAGTCAATGATTCATAAGGATATTTTTTTTGTTTTTTCTTTTGT
>CALLUT010000144.1 GCA_938010495.1 Candidatus Absconditabacterales bacterium | reverse complement strand
ACCATTTACAGCTTCTTTTAGAAATTCGACATTTTGAGGAACTGTAACTTTACCAACAAATTGTACTACTCTATGATCTGTAATAATATCCCTTTCACCAATTGGTCTATTCAAAAAGACTCAATCGTATGATTGTGCTCTGGAAAGAGCTACATATGTTTGTCATTGTACAAATGCTCAACGTCATAAATCGATGCAAACGTTCTCAAATGTCAATCATTGGCTCTTATGAATAGTAATTGCTCGTCCAAGTTTGAATGGATATTGAGTAAAAGTACCGATAGTTCTGTACTCAATACTCTTTTCTTCTTCGTTATACCACGGTTCATGAACATCTCGTGGTTCTTGAGTAACAGCATGCTCAACACCATCTATTTCTACAACAATATTTTCAACTCAATCAGTATCTTCAAGTACATCAGCGATAATTCCAATTGATCAATTATATCGTAATCAGTCTTTATTGTTTTTTATCATCATTACCTGAGCTCAAACTTTATAAGTAAGGTTTTGCTCATTTGGAAACATCGTTGGAGGGAATTTCCCTTTTACAGAAGCTAGGCTAGACATTTCATCATTTCATATATCTTGAAGCATCTTCATATTTAACATTTGTGCTGTACTCTTTGTACTTGTAACAACGACTGTTCAACTCGGTAATTCGTCAAAAGAATCTATACATGCGTTATTTAAATAATCCAATGTATCAAAGTTATGAGCTCAAAGTCTAATTTTATTTAATACTGTAACAAACTCCTTATCTGTTTGACGATACACTCTTTGGAGCTCGATGGTGATTGGGTTTAACTCTTGGTAGGATTTTGATGAGAAAAAGAATTCGGTAGCGTATTTATCAGTAAATGCACCACGTTCTTGTTCTCTAAAAATCGGTGGTAGTTGAAAAAGATCTCAAATCATAACAATTTGTTTTCATCCAAACGGTTCGTCACTATGTAAAATAGTCTGACACATAAGATTTATTACATCAAACATATCTGCTCTTACCATAGAAATTTCATCAATCACAATTGTATCTGCTGCTGCCAGCATCATTCTATTTTCACGCTTCATATAAAACTCACCATCATGAATTTTTTCTTCAGTAATATCTATTGGAAAACCAAAAAATCTATGAATGGTAACTCATCATACATTTAATGCAGCTACTCCAGTTGGAGCAAGTTTAATTACACGCTTTCATCATGCATCTTCTACAAAGTTTTTTAGTAAGGTAGACTTACCAGTCCCTGCTTTTCATGTCAAAAAAAGAGAATCAGAAGTCTCTTTCATAATGGCTAATGCTTGCTCAGCGAGCAGATTTTCAGTTTCTTTCATAAATATTTCAAACAAAAAACTACTAGTATGATACTAGTAGTCTTCTGGGTTGCAAGAAAAGAAATGATTATTTACCTCTTCTCATTCATCTTTTTCATTTTTTTCTTTCAGGAAGTTCACCGTTTTCAGCGTAATATTCTGTTAGTTTTGTGAATTTTTCTTGTAGTTTTTCTGTTTTTTCTTCTTGTGTAAGTTCTGATCAATTATGACCTTTACTACATCCTTCTTTCCCTTCTGGTCTATTAGCTTCTTTCTCAGCTTTGTGTGTTTCTACAGCAGTTTGAAATGCATTAAAATCATTTGCTTGAACTGCAGCTTCTACAACTGCTCTATGAGCATCTTTTGCTGCTTTTTTAGTAATCATACTATCAAATTTTTCTTGAGTAATTTTTTCTTGTAGTTCTGTTGGCACTAGTGAGTAATCGTTTGCTTCAACAGCAGCACGTACTTCTTCTCATCCACCAAAGATTCATCATTGACTAGCGTATGTAGCTCAAACAGTAGTTCATACAACAACAATCAAAGCTAATGCACTAATAAGTAATTTTTTGTTTTCCATTTTTGAGTTTTCAAAATATAAAGGTGATATATAGATCAATACATAGCGTCCTGTGAATTGATAATATAACTATAATGAGACACCTTAAATTTTTCTTAAGCCATGTAATAACTTAATTAATCAACTAGTTGAGAACGAAACAACTCTGTAATAATAGCTAGTCATGACCTATTTACTGTAACATTTGAATATTCTGCTGGAATAAGTGGCATTTCAGATTTACCATTGGAAGCAAGAACTATACGTGAATATAGTTTCACTAAATCATCTAATTTAAGCACATCATTCGGTTCATTTACTTGTAGTCATAGTAATATTCATTTAGTTCTCAGTGAATTATAATATGGTGCGTGCCATACTTCTGCATCGAAATGATTAAATGTATCTGGTAAGAATGGTGACATTCTTGCTCAAATCTTAATAGCGGCAGCATTAGTAGCATCTACATATGGATGATACAATGCTTGACTATCGTTTGCTCAATGGATTAAACATGCGTTTGTGATATTTGTAATAGAATCCATATATTGCATTCACTCAGTATCTTTCCATTCAATATTATCAAAATCTCAATCATTAAATCTACATGCATCAGTATTACCTTTTGTGTTTATCATATCTAAACATGCTACCACATTGTTTGGAACTTCTTCTTGAACGGCTCAATATACTTTTTCATGGTACATTCTTGTTATTCAAGCGAATTCTGCTCTAGATAAAGTCTGAGTTTTATATCATGCAGGTGCTTGTGAAAGAAGTGCTTCCGCATCTTCTACTAGTCATTTCATCTCTAATACTCTTGTATATACTGCCATAACATCATAAAGCGAAACACTATCATATATATCAGCATTTTGTGCATTCAATCATTCTAATAGTCAATATTTATTTGCTGCGAAGTAATAAGGAGTTGCCCATTCTTCAGGGCTATAATCAAAGTGATTAAATCATTCTGGAAGTAATTGAGCCATTCTCACAACAATTTTAACTAACCCTCAATTTGTTGCATTTAAAAATGGTTTAAATTCTGATTGCGAATCTGCAGGTCAATGATAGTAACAACTCTTTGTAAGAAATTTAATATCCTCACCTGCTTCTACATCACTTATATCACTCCATTGTGATTGATTAAATACTCAATCTTGATAATAACAACTATTTTTTTCACGATATTCTGCAAGTATTCATGCACACTCTATTGCTGTTTCTAATTCAGTTCAGGCACTAAACATTTCTTGAATTCTATTCAAAAGGTCTTCTTCATCATTAATTATATCAACTTCATTTGGATTTTCATTTGCGATGTTATGTTCTTCTTCCTCTACTAATTCTTCTTCCTCTACTACTACTTCTTCTCCTTCTCCTTCTCCTTCTCCTTCTTCTTCTTCTTCCTCTTCTCCTTCTTCCTCTTCTCCTTCTCCTTCTCCTTCTCCTTCTCCTTCTCAAGCTCTAGTGATTATTG
>CALLUT010000143.1 GCA_938010495.1 Candidatus Absconditabacterales bacterium | reverse complement strand
ATGAAGAAACCATGATGATTGTACCCATTAATCAGTAAGCAATATACTTTCGTGATTTTGCAGTTTCTTCATTTGAATTTGAAACCATTAACTTATAGAATCAGAATATAGCAATAATTATCCCAGCAAAAACAAATATAGGAATGAGTACTTCTACTCATATAGTCACTAGAAAATTTCTAATTCATTCACCTCATCAAATTTGACTATCTAGCGTTACAGGTTTTTCAAGGTATTCCAATAAGGGTTTTCAGTTTAATTCTTTTTCCCCTGTGTTTACCGTTTCTTCTAGTATGTCTTTATATCTTTCTTGAGCCATTGTAGGTGAAACTAAAAAAGAGAGACTAGAAATAACAAAAGTTAGGAGAAAGCATCCTAATACGACTTTTTGTATCCTAACTCATGTTGTTGAATTCATAATATACTTTTAGGAATTAAATATCTGTAGTGATAAATTCTTTCTCTTCAGGTGATGCAAGAATTTTAACAGCTACATGCTGATTTCATGCAAATAATAGTCCTTCTCATATGTTTGATGCTACTAGTTGCTGTTTTTCAGCTTCAGACAAACCAAAGGTTTCTTCAAGTGAATTGATTGATGAAGTTGATTGTTTTAAAAGTAATTGCATAGAAGCATTTGATACAATTGGTTTACCGTATTTACTATTAATAAAATCTTCAACGTCTTGTGTAATTGTCGTAACTCAAAGTCCATACTTTCTTGCTCTTTTGATAAGTTGATATAAGAAGTTTGCTGATACATCTTGTTGCATCATAATCCATGCTTCATCCACTACGAGTAATCTTTTTTTCTTTTTGGCTCTTACTTTAGCCCAGATATAATTTAAAATATTAAACATAGCTGGTGTTTTGAGGGCGTCTTCAAGATCTCTTATAGAAAAAACCGTTAAAGAGTTTTCTAGATTTACGTTAGTGACATTATTAAATAACTTACCGAATGTTCATGTTACGTATTTACTAAGTTTGGTTGCCATTGCTTCTCATCAAGTCATTCAGACTAACACATGGAGTAAGTCTTCCATCATTGGCACTGTTTTTCCTGTTACGTCATCGTTTTCATATGAAATTTCTTTTAATTGATACGTAGTCTGCAATGCTTGATCAAGTAGTGCTTCTTCTTCTGCAGAGATTCATCATACCAATACTGCTATTAAACTAATCAGATTCATTACTTGTCCTCTCAATAAATCTCATTTTTGATAGTCTATATCTTCTATTTTTGGTGGCATATCAAAAGGATTGATATATTGTTGTGAACTAATTGAAATATTTACGTAGGTTCACCCAACTTTTTCTGCCAAAGATTTATATTCGTTTTCTGGATCAATTACAATTACATCAATACCTAGAAGGAGGTATCTTAGAATTTCTAATTTGACTGCAAATGATTTACCAGCACCTGATGTAGCTAATATAAGACTATTTGAATTGGGTAGTCTTTTACCAAACCTGTCAAAAATAACTAATGATCAAGAGTGTAAATTGATTCAGTATAATATTCACTTATTGTCTATCAGATCATTAGATATAAAAGGAAAACTTCATGCCAATGAAGTAGTCACGGTACTTCTAGGAATATCTAGATCATCAATACAAAGAGGTAGAGTACAATCAAGTCATTCGTCCATTCTTTGTGCTGCTTGTTTAACACGTATACCAAATCATGATATTTTTTGTTCAAATTTTTTCGCTTCTTCACGTAATTTTTCTGCATCATGCTCGTATATAGTAGTGTACATACTTGTTTGAAAGTACCTTTCTTCACGGGTGGCTAATTTTTGTCTGATATTTTCCACATCTTGGTATTCAATACTAACATCTGTGTCCATAGTCATTCATTTTTCCATAGAAGATGACATTTCAGCTTTGAGCATAGTGGACCTTCTCTTTAAGACTCACTTCATTGCACTGTCATCAGCCGGATATATAAACCATGTCATATCCCATTTTGCATAGAATCACATCATGTCCCTGGTCCATAAGAAATCTATATAAGAGGGGTAACTATGAGTATAATAGGTCTTACCTAGTACTCAGCTAATATTAAAGTTTCCTGAAGTTACTTCTCGATATGATGGAGCTATATGTTCTTTATAGTCTGAAATTACTTTTACATAATCTTGTTCAAATTCTAGTATATATTTTCTCAACTCTGGAGTCAAAATATTATCGTTGTATTGTTCATCTTTCATCTTAACGATATATTTTAGTTGGTCTTCTAGTGATTTGTCTTTTAGAATAGTTTTTGTTGAATCTTGTTTTGCGACATCGGATTTTTTCTTTGTGTGTACAAAAAGTCATATGAATCTATCCATCATTCATTTTTTTTCTGTAACCGTTATTCATTCTCGATCAATAATAGGGTACCCACCTTGCCTTATCTCTGGGCGATAGTTGGTATCGTAAATTTGATTTGAGATTTTGTTTAACATATTTCTTCGCAATATAAATATTTATTCACAAGCTTAAGTATATTGAAAGAAGAAACTTTGTAAAAAAAAGACCTGCTTAATAATTCTATTGAGTGACAAGATAATAAAAATATGTATAGTGTATTACATTTTATGTATAATAATACAATTATGTCAATACTTATTGTTGTATTTTATGAAAAAATTTGAATGTATTGCAGTTGTACGTAATATTAGGTAATCTTTTAAAATATAAATAAAATTAAAATGAAAGCAGTTAAGAATTTATTTTGAGTTATCCTAACGTTTTGTTTAGTATCATCATATGCATTTTCTCAGTATTGTGAAGAAACGAGTGACTGCGCTGCTGATGCAATTTGTGTTTTTGAAGCATGATCTTGTAGTTGAGGATCTTTTTGATGTTTCTGATGTAATTGACAACAAATCGAATGTAGTGATGTTGTGACAGAAGAAATTTGTAGTGCAAATTCTACTGCTTGATGAACTGTATGTGAGTTTGACGATACTGCTCAGTGAAAATGTCAAACTTCCAATTTTTGTGCATCATTTTGATCTAGTTGTGCATTAATGAATGATCCAATTTGAGTTCCAGATACATGGATTGATGTTGTTAATTGTCAGGCTCGACAGGTAACGTGAGTAAAAATAACAGAAAATTGTTGATGTAAATCTTACGTAAATTTACCAGAAATGGAATTGGTTGGTTTTTGTGATTGTGACGAAAGAAGAGAAGAAAAATTTAGGGTTAAAATTAACACTGATACAGATTGATATTTATGTGAAGGAAATTTAGACACAATATGATGATCATGACCTGGTATTTGTGAAGATTGAGAATGTGTCCCATTTCCCGAACCGGAGTGTTGAG
>CALLUT010000142.1 GCA_938010495.1 Candidatus Absconditabacterales bacterium | reverse complement strand
ATTCCATTATTAGCTGTGGTTTTAGTAACCTTAATAGAGCCCTTTGAAGAGAAGTCACATGCTTCAATAATTAAGCAAAAAATTATTGATAAAAGACAATGTGTTTCTGAAGAGTTCTTAGCATCATTCTTTGATGCATGGGAATTAATATACCATAAACACTTCGGTAAAGGATACTACATTGTATATCCTGAAACAGGAGATTAAAAATTATAAAGCCTTCCATCTTGGAAGGCTTTTTTTCTTGTAAATTATCTGACTTTGCTCTTTTGACAATTTTTTCGGAATTTTTATCTCTGGCATTACGATCATAGAAAAATTATATACGATCTATCCTTTAGAACTTTGTAATTGTTTCCATAATTTTTCTTGCTCTTTTGAGAGTCTCTTCGGTATTTTTATCTCTGGCATCACGATCATATCACCCTTTCATTTGAGGAGTCATTTTTCTCAAAAACCCTTGTTGCTTACACGAATATATTCACCTACCTGTAATCATTTTGGAATCTTCACCGATTGAGTCCCGTCTGGATGAGGGACCTCAACAGAACCTCATAATACTGCATCAAACAAAGTTATATCAGCGTTGGTGAGTAAATTATCACCATCCCTTCTTCGCTTATCAGATGATTTTACTACTATCTTAATATACAAATCACCTTCAGGTCATCCACGCTGTCATGCATTTCACATCCCTGGATATCTAATTTTACTTCATGATTTGATTCAAGCTGGTATATTTACTTCTACATCTTGTTTCTGTTCTTGTAATCATGCTCAATGCAATAATTTTCAATCTTTATAGTATTGTTTTCCTTCTCATGCACATGAGTTACATGGGGCTTGACTTTGCATAACTCCAAAAGGTGTTCTTACCTGCTGAGCTATCACCCCAGCACCTCCACATGTTTCACATGGTTTTTCATCTACACCATCTGCTTTGATCATTCTTGCATAACTTACTTTTTTGGTCATTCCATGATATGCATCTTCAAATGATATATTTAGTTGTAGAACAAGATCATCTCATCTCATTGGTCCAGATCTTCTTCATCATCAACCAAACATTCCTCCTATCAAATCTCATAAATCCACTCAGCCAAATTGACTACCTCAAAATCAACCAAAATCTCATCAAAATCCTCATCATCCATTACGAAAAGCATTATATTGAGCTTTTTTCTGTGAATCAGAAAGCACCTCATTAGCTTCATTTAGCTCTTTGAATTTCTCTTCTGCAGCTGCGTCACCTTTGTTTCTATCAGGATGATATTTCATAGCTCACTTACGATAAGCTTTTTTGATATCTTCTTCACTCGCATCTTCTGATACTCACAAAATATCATAATAATTTTTTTTGGGATCAAAATCTAAATTCATTTCTTACACTTTATAAAAAAACAAAAACGATATCGCTAGGCAATATCGTTTATGCGTAGCACCCAATGTATATAGATGCTATCATCTTTTGCAACTGAAATTTATTAGTTATTATTCAATTCTACCCAACGGAATGTTTTTTCCGGTCATCAAGTACTAGGTAAGAAAGTTGGTAAGAACAATGGTTCTCCTCATAAACTAATTTGTTTTGTAGGTACAGTTTCTACAACTGGAGGCACTCAAGCTCATGTATCCAATAGTAAGGTTGGTTCTTTGAGACAAAATTGTGAACATCAGTCACCATCAGTCAGGTTACCATCATCACATATTTCTCATGACTCTACTTTACCGTTTCCACATGAAGCACCTTCAAGAGTAACTGATTTACAACTTGCAGTACAATATGAACATGAAGATCCTGATCAAGGAGTACAAACTGATCCATTAGATGGACCATTATCACATGTTTCTCATGCTTGGACTACTCAGTCTCAACAATAAGTTGCTTGACAAGTGTTTGTACAACCGTCGTTATTGTTTGAATTACCATCGTCACATGTTTCTCCTGCATCAACTTTACCGTCTCCACATCTAGCTCATACTATAGTCATTGGTTCACATGTTGCAGAACAGTACTCACATGTTCATGTTCCTGGGTTACAGACAACACCGTTGTTATTTCCATTGTCACATGTTTCTCATGCTTGTACAGCTCCATCACCACAGAAAGTAGTCTTACAACTATTGTTACAACTATCTAGATTGTTTGAATTTCCGTCATCACATGATTCACCAGCATCAACTTTACCGTCTCCACATCTTGGTCATACAACAGTTTGTGTATCACATGATGAGCTACAATATGTACAAGTTCACGTTCAAGGATTACATGCTACTCCATTACTATTACCGTTGTCACATGTCTCTCAAGCTTGAACAGCTCAATCTCAACAAAAAGTCTTTTGACATAGATTGTTACAACCATCTGCATCTACTCTATTTCCGTCATCACATGATTCATTAGCATCAACATTTCCATCTCCACACTTTGGCCCCACTATCTCTACACGCGCACAGTCACTCGAACAGTATGAACATCCTCCACCATATACTGGAGTACAAACATTTCCATTCATAGATCATACATCACAAGATTCTCATGTCTGAACTACTCAGTCACCACAAAACTCGTAGGTTTCTTGAACTACTCAATCTCAACAATACTGTGCTCAAATTCAGGTACTAGCCCCTACTGCACAAAACATAATTCCAGCGTATGCTGCCAAACCAACAGTTCAAGCTAACATCGCACTCCTTACTAATCTCATAGTAAAAAAAAATATAAAAAAGCTGCACTTATCATATCTATAATGAAAATTAACTTTACTTCAAGCAAAAATTACTTTTTATATGTATACATTCATTTGATTAAATGTCATCAAATTTTGACAAAAATGTGATATAGCTATATAATTGCTATATAAAGGTTTGCACATTTTATCCAAGAATATTTATAGATGAAAGTCAGTTCATTTCTCATATGATTTATCTTAGCTTGAATGATAAGCGCATGAATGATATATCAACTATTATTTACCGATGCAAGTCAGCATGACTGATTTTTTACTCAATCTAATCAATCTTATCATGAATATTTGTTTGAATTATATTGAGTAGAAACTATACGTCATCCAAGCATTGAAAGTTCCTACCCTACTTGGTCAGTACCAGATTAGACACAAAAAATTGATAACTTACAGCATTGGGTAAATATACTACCGTTTCAAGAAGATAAACAAAG
>CALLUT010000141.1 GCA_938010495.1 Candidatus Absconditabacterales bacterium | reverse complement strand
ATGAAACTATTGATAGCGTGGTAAAAGATTTTGAAGCTTTAGTACCACCACTAGATAAAGATGCAGTTAACTACCTGAAATCAGATATGTTTAAGTTATGAATGACTTGAGTTTTTATGCTTGAAAGCTCTGAATGAACTAATACTGGTTGAATGAGTTGATTGAATAGGGAAATAGCTCTTAAAAGTAGATGACCATGACAAATGTGATATGATGATAAAGTTGGTCGGTTCCAAGTGTCCAGAACCCAAATGGCTAAAGATCTAAAAAATAATCATGAATTTTACCCTACCGATTATATAAAGGCTAAGTTAGATTCTACCGATGATTATAGTATCTTATGAGACCATACTAGTGACTTATACTATAACAATAAATCAAACGTTCAAATTGCTATGTGTTATATGTATGCAAAAGCTATGCGCGTTAAAAAATCATGACATCCTGATTTTCAAAAAATACATCAAGAGACAAATGATTTTGTTAATTTGATGAAATCAGACGATGACAAGTTTAATAAATTTCTTGATGCTTGCGAAACCGAGTGAGCAAAGAAATATAGTTTAAATAGGCAAGATATAAAAAAGACTCTAAAAGCTGTGCTTTATGATGATGAATGACAAGTTCATAATTTGTTTAGATTGCTATCTTTTTATAATGCAGACTCTACAGAAAAGGAAGGATTTGATTATAAATTTATTTATGCAATTTTATGAATAAATTATTCACTAAAAGAAACGTTCTCTTCTCTTCCTGAAGACGATGAAACATGAACTGATGATTGATTATCAAATGAAGATAGAATGAGTAAGTATTGAGTTGATAGCGATGACTTAGAAGCAAGACATATTAATTTAGATCTTACAAATAAAACAGCTCTTCAAGGTTTCTACACGAAACTATATGAATGAACTGAAGAAAAAAGATCTCTTATTCCATCTAATTGGATTTTGAAGATAACAAAAGATTCTTCAGGGCATCCTGTTTTATGACTATATGATGATGATCGAAATGAAGATGATAAGTTGTGAACAGTTTCCTTAATGTGAGCTGAAACTGGTAAAAAATTAGGATTAGCAATAACATACTGAGATTATGATTGAGAAGTACTTGATCTGACAATTCATGAAAATAATGATTGAGGTCAAAGATATCGATACTTCTCAGTTGATGCTAAAGATGAATGGAAAGATAAGTAGTTATAACCATTAAAAAAAGAGTCGTTTGTTTCGACTCTTTTTTATTACCTTTATAGTAGCAATTTATTCTTTGGTTCAATAAAATTGCATCATATCTTTAATTGAATCTAATTGTTGTAAAATCCCGGTTTCTAAATCAGTTAACTGTCCATGTCCGATCATGAAGTAAAGAACAGTCATAAATCATCATATTATAAATCAAGTATAGAGTGATTTTTTGTATTTCTTTTGATCCACTTTTCAACTATTGTAATATCAATGCATCATTGTTGATGCTCAAGCGAGTGTAATTAAACTTAAAACTTGACTTGCATCAAACGTCCAATGAACTGCGGTATTGATACTCTCCATTATGCTACTAAATTGTGTAAATGCTCAATCTAGTCAGTTTGTTGTTCAAGAGATACTATTTAATAGGGTAAGTGCATCATTTAGTGCTTTACTTGATTGTTCATATGTTCAATCTAGGTTTTCCATCATCCTCATTAATTCAGAATATTTTCAATTCGTAATAGCATCTAATCCTGTACGTCATAATCATCATCCCATTTCTCAAATTTCTTTAAGTATTTGGTGCACATCAGCAACTTGTGTTACTATTTCTTGAGCAGAATCGATTCACCCTTCTACATTGTCAAGTGAAATATCTGTATTTGAACTTTCTGCAACTTGCGATGTTTGCGCATGAATATGATCAGAGAGTTCTACCATTGAGTCAGTTGTAGATTGAACTATGTTTTCAATCTTAGCTCATACAGTCCATGATCATACTGCCCAAGTAAGAGGCAATGCATACCATTTTGCTGACCAATAAGCCCTACGTTCTATAAGCCAACTAACAACTCTTCATGTAAATGGTTTTGTGCTATCTGTAGTACTTAGAAATTCTTTTGCGTATGGTCAAACAACCTCTTTTTGGAAGAAAACATCCAACAATTGATTATGTTCTTTTAAGGATAGATCTGGATAATCATCTTTAATAATACTTAACATATTTCAAACGTTCTCCATTTGTTGTTCAGGTGTTATTTCTTTTGTTGAAGTTATTTTAATGATTTCAAGTTTTGCAAGTTGTTCATTTGTTAAATAAAGATCTAATCAAAATTTAATTTTAGCAATTTCTTTTACTGAGTAGAAAATTTGTTGCTGTGTTTTATTTTCAAATGATTTCACTTCATCAAGTCTTGATTCTCTTTGTTGTTTGATTTCTTGATTTACCATTTTTATGATTTTTTTACGAACTCATGGATGTTCTATTTTTAAGTCAATCAAAAGTGTTCTCATTTGTATACTGAAGTTTGCTCCTTGTCTTTTTAAAGTTTTCAGTTTTTCTAGAGTTGCTTCAACTTTTTCTTGTTCTATTTCATTGCCTGTCATATCTACAAGTGGCTTTTGTTTAGAAGCATCAAGCAGTTGTTGTAATTTTTCCTGATTTCTAAATCTTTCATAATTATCTCCTCGTTTTTTTCTTGCAAAAATTGGGAAATTTCACATTCATGCTGTACTTCATAGTGGATCTCATGATAGAGTAAGTATTTCATAATTTTGTTTGAAATAACTAATTTTGTTTATCAAACTTTGGTACATAGATGTTAATCTTGGACCCATATCTGGAATAAGTTTAGTAATGATTGCTATATCAAACTTCATGAATATTCAATTAAATCACTCAATCTTTGATCATAATTTTTCTAGAGTTGCTTGTGGAGTTGTATTGTCAACTGACTCTATTGTGCTTTCCAACTGTGATATAGTATTTCCTACTTGAGTCAGGTTAGTACTTTCAATTTTATCTATCTTTACGTCAAGTGATTCATTCACTTCTTGAGTTGAATCTATAGCTATTATAAATTTTATCGCTCACTGTTCATTTAGTAAATTGATTGCTCAATCTTCAACTTGTGTATCATAGAATCATAATAATGGATCAATCTGTAGTTCTAATTGTCCAAGATCCATAGAATCATCAACATGTAATACTGAAATTCCTTCTTCTGATTCACTAAGTCAAAAATGTTTGGAATGACTTTTTAAATTTTGAATTGTTGCTTGAAAAGCGGTAGAGTATTCTTGTAATAGGCTGGTATCGTTTAGTCATTGAGTTAATCAAAACTTTTTAACGATCGATTCTGTTACTTCCGCTTTTAGTTCTCACAGATCAGATACTGCGTCTTTAAATTCAACAGAAGCTTTTAATTCTTTTACAAATTTTGTAAAATTATCTTGGTTTGCATCAAGTTTGCTGGCATCTAGTCTATTATATTTTGGTCATCATTTTGCAGCCATAAAAATTGAAAAATAATAAAATCCTAACTATATAAGTATAGCTAGGATCTCTATTTAGTGCAAATTTGGGAATAGTAATTTTTAATATCAAGTTGACCACTTTCAAGCTGTAGCAGAAGTTTCATACATGCTTTTTCATTTAACGAGAGTGTCTCGAAGTCATTTTCACAAATCCTTAAAAGGCTCAATAAATGATCCTCAAAATCTAAGTGCACTTTTTCATGCGTTTCTTCGTTCTCATGAGAATATTGAAGGAATTGTTTGTACTCAGTTTAATCATCATCAAAGTCAGTATCTTGTTGCATAATTAAGTCATGGTATGTATCTAGCTACTCATTCAGCTCAAGTCTTAACAGTTGTAACCCCAGCACGCCAGAGACGGTCAGTCCATTCCCAAGGCAATAATTTTGCTCAAGCTTCTCAAATCCAATTGGCAATTGAATCTGCAGCCTTAAAAGTACTTGCAGTCATTTGTTTTCCTGACTCTAATCATCTAGTTAAGTGATTAGAAGAATCTGTAACTGCATTTCTTAATACTACCATTGTACATCCAATAGAATATAAACACCTAATTATACTTTATTTACCTTTTAAAGTCAAGCATTATTTGACAAATAAGTGAAAATATGTATATATAAATATATTTATATTATATTTTATATAAAGAATGGCTAATTGAATGACCGATACTTTGGACCATGGTGTTTTAGATAGTGATTTGAATTCTCCACAAAACGAAAGGTTATGATCCTTTTCTAATAAGTGAGAATCAATTTCTGATACACTTGATATGTTTTCATCAGAAAAAATTGGTGTAGCTATGTGAGAAGCACAATCTATTTATAACGAAGTTATGCCTACTTTTGAGAAGGCAAAAAGTTCGATATCAAAAGATCAATTAGTATGAATAAATAACTTTATGGAAAACCCGCGTACAAAACATATAGCCGTTGAAGATGTTTTTGAAAATGCAAATTTATCCAAAGAAGGAAGATTTCTTAAAGCAGAGGAGGTTCTTTGAAGAGAACTCTCAGATGGGCAAAAAGAATGAATATTGCTTGTTCATAATATGTTTCCGGATAAAAATGTATTTGAATTATCACAAGAAGAATCATTTAGAAAGATAAGAACGTTGGTAAATAAATTTTGATTTACTGCAGAAGAAGCAACTAAACTTTGTGATTACTGAGTTTGTTGATTTATTTGAAAAACATTTTCTGGAATTTTAAACTTAATAAAGAATAATTGAGTTCTTGCCTCTTTACTTGTCTATTACTGAATAGGTTCATGGCAAGCAGAAGAATTGTTTTATGGGACATTTAATGAAAGTGAAATGTGATGGAATGCTTGATATCTCGCAGTTTATGCTGCAATTATGCTTGTTTATACTTGAATCTCATCTGAATCATTAAGTTGAATGAAGCCTAGTGAATTATATAAGACTTTATCTAACAATTCAAAATTTATTTGATTCCAGTCAGCGTTCTGATCTGTACATTTGTTCACTGAGTGGTTGTCAGTTAAAAATAATATTCATTATATGTTGAGCGATTTGCCTGTTACTCCAACAATTATTGTTACAATACTTACATATCGACTCCTTATTAAGCAAACTAAACAAGGTGCTTGATCTATTGCTGATAAAGAAAATCGTAATTAAAAATAAATTTTGACAATATTGCTTTCAAAGACTATACTTATCTATAGTCTTTTTAATTTGAGCAAATAATGACAGAAAAACTATTACAACAATGAATACAATCTTTGATAGGATTAGATTCAGTTTCAGGAGTAGAGTGATTGGATCAAGTATTGACTTGATTAAATTCTGAAATAGTAGAATGATTAGCAAATTGAAAGTTAGATAATGTAACTGGAATTTTAGAAACTATGGCCAAGGAATTAACGGATAAAGTTGACCAAAAGCATCAAGATTGAATTCAAAAGAAGTTTGATGAGTATGCAAGTTTGGTTCAAAATAAAACACAAGAAATTCAAAAAGAACTATCTAAAAATGAAGAACAATTAAAAAATTTTGAAGAAGAGATTGAAAAAAAGAAGAAAAATGAAACTACCTCTGAAAAAGTTGAACCTAAAGAGAAATCCACAGAACAGAAAAAACCAGAAAAAGTTGAAAAACCAAAAGCTCCTAAAAAGCCTAAAAAACCTAAAGTACCAACTTTTTTCGACAAAAACCGATGAAAAATAATTTGAATTCCATCTTTATGATTGCTTAGCACTGTTTGGATTTGAAATTGAGATTTTAAGAATTTATGAAGTTCAATAGGATGATGGTTTAGCGGTTTATGATCTTGAGTTTCTTGATTTTTTAAATGATTTGGGAAAAACCTTAGTAATTTTTTTACTATGAATATAAAGAAATATATCCCATTTTTATGAAATAATAAAAAAGAATAATGTCAAAATTTCTTGAAAAAGCATGAGATACTTTTCTTGAGTCAGTTGATGATCTATGATTGGAAGATCTTAAAGATGATGTTTCTCCTGAAATTGAAAATATTGAAGAAGCATTGGAAGAATTAAAACCTCGTGATGCTCTAGATGCATTGAGTAGAATTGAAGATGAAATGAATGAATTATGAGAAAGTGTTGAATCAAAAGAAATAAAAGAAGAATTAGAAAATTATGAAGATGCAGTAGAAGATGAAATTGATGAAATGGTGGATCAACTTAAATACTCAACTCTAAAAAAGACAAATCAGAAACCAGGTTTTTTTAAAAGAATATATAATTCAGGTAAAAAATTACTCAACTTTATTTGATCAGTAAAATCTGCTAATCGACTACTTTGATGAGTACTTTGATCATTATGATTAACTGGATTATCTAGTAAAATTAATAATTTACTTACTAAGAAGTTTAATTGGAAAGTAGATATATTTGATAAAATAACTACGTTCAATCAAGAACTTAAAAAACCTAAAATTACAGATTCAATAAGCAAGAGTGCTACAAAGGCTAGTACTAACCCTAAAATAATTAGCAAAAAAGAGAGTAAGAAAAATGAAACACTTTGATATGAGGATGCGTATTCACAACTTAGCACTTATTATAGAATAAGTTCTTCTGATAAAGGGTTTGAGGAGGATTGATCTTCAAGAGAAAGTTGCCGTACTTGCTTGGATTGAATTAAATTAGATACTATTTTGTGAGCAGAGAATTTGGCAAAATATATTTCTAAAGAGACATGACTTACTGATAAAGGAGTAGTTACATGATGAACAGAGGATTGACACGATAAAACTTTGAAATTCCCTCATCATGAATGATATAAGTTAGATTTTAGAAGTACTGATAGATGGTGAAAAACTGTTATTAATAAATTTTGATTAGTATTTGAAGAAGCCAAAACAGTAATGATAGAATGACAAAATCTTACATTTTATTATCATTGAGATGAAGAACATATTGATGTTCTCTTTGGAACTCTAGCATAATTTTGCTTTTTTAGATGATTGCCATTATAATTTGTATAGTCTAGAATTTATTTCTTTTGCTATACTATTATGCCAGTAGAAAACAAAGAGGAAATTTATGGCCAGGGTGAACAAGCACCAGGTGATATCAACCAACCAAAACCATCTTCAAAAGAATGAAGTATTGATGATTTTTCTTCATTACAAGAAATTCGTGAAGATATATCTCTAAGTAATACAGATGAGCTTACGAAAGAATTTATTAGAAATTTAGATGAAGATAGCATAAAATTTGAATCAAATCTTGTTTCGACAAAAATTGCTATTGAAGAAAAAAGAATGGTTGTATACTGAATGGATTGGCAAGCATTTAAAGCTAATATTTCTTGAGGATTATACAATAAAGACCCTCTTCAAAATGAGAAGAAAGAACTTTATCAAAACAGCTTATACCTTAAGAGATTAGAAAGTATAACTAATGCATTTGATGCAAAGACAACATCTGTTGAATGATTAAAGGAACAGTGATTAAGTGCTTCCAAGAAAGCAATGGTTGACTGATTAAAAGCTTCCCTATCGATTTGAGTCGATAATGCTGTTAATACAGTAAACAAAATAAACCCTATTGAATGGGCAAGAAGAAGTAATACGGTTAAGAAACTAGAGACAGTAAGAAAGCAACGAGAAAAATCTAAAGATTGGAAAGCCGCGCTTACTTTGTATAGTACATTCAGCACTTTTGATAGAGTGTTATGATTTGCTCAAATTTCTAGAATACTAAAATGGGCAAAAGCTCCTTGAATGAAATTCTCTCAGGAAATTCATCCACTAACTAAGAATGTTGTAGATCAACTTAAAAAACACCATAAGAGAAATCGTATAGACTGAGAAACATTAAATAACACGATAGATCTCGTGACAGAGATGTACACTAAGCTCACTTGAGGAAATACGAATCCTGATGTAGTTTCTGCATTGGCTTCAGTATAATTTACTATTTTTGAAACTTCCTTATTATGATAAAGACTCGTACTCAAGCATTAGATTATTTGCAAAAGAATCTGGCGAACCTTGATAATGATCTATCTGATTTTCCTAGAGATACTCTTGATGTTTTGCTAACTGAAAAACTTCTTGAAAAAATAGGTTGAGCTATCACTGAAGAACATGTAAATCATCTGAAGTTGCATGAACTTGATGAAAATTACAGTGAATATATGTGGGAATATTTAGCTCAATATATTCCATCTTTTTATAATGATTTAGCAGAGACAATTGCTTGAATCTTACATGAAATACAAGTTTCATAAATAAATCGAGAACTTTTTATAAAAAGGAAGACCTACTTGCTGACAAGTAGGTCTATTTTGTGTTAGTCTGTTATAGAACATCATTTATTTTATATGAGTTCTATATTTTGAGCTACCTTTTCTAATCTCAAGGATAATACTTTTCGTATTACCTCTCAAATTTTCAGAGCCAGCTCCGTCGATGAAATCGACATCTTTATAACTGCACTTAGTTACAGGAAATCCTGCTATACCATGTTCAGTTATGTGATTTTGCGTAGTTGCATCTAAACCGCTATATTCAATTCTTTTAAAAAGAGTTGAATTGAAGTCTTGATTACAATCAGCATTTCGTACTCTAAACACTGGACTTCCTGACAAGAAACCATTTTCGTCTCTGTGTAAGTCTGATGCTGTTACGAATAAGTCAATTGGATCATTAAGATCTATTTCCCCATTGGTGTAACCATAGAATTGGAATTCTTGGCTGATTGGACCAGCTGTTGAATTAGTGTTCCCATTTCCATTATCATTACCCGAACTATCTTCGAAGTAATAAGGTTTTTCAATAAGGTCTCCTGACCAATTTACAAAAGAAACTATTAGTTTCCCAGTGTTATTAGGATACGTAATACTTTCTTGAAAAATCTTTTCCAATCCAATATCTCCATTTCCTAAATCATATTGGTCTAGCAAGTTATTGCTATCATCAAAGAATGAAACTTCGGACTCACTTATGAATAAGTCACAATTTCTGTGTCTGTCATCAGTTTGAAGTGTTATAGTCCCGGAGTTACTTCCCGTTTCTGAGAAGCTCATTGATAATGTTGCTGTATCACAGTCGTCGAAATCGAATAGATCTGTTTCTTGTGAACAACTAGTTAATAATACTAATACGAATAGGCTTAAAAAAATACTTGAATTTTTCATGGCAAAAATTTTTACTTGTTATAATTAGGTTAAGAATAAAATAGAACAAATGTCCTACCGACAATAGTAATTTTACATTTTTTTCTAAAAATGTCAAGTTTTTGGTTTGTATGATTATCGAATATTACTCAGTTTCCCCTGATGTTTCTTCTTTTTCAAACATTTCTGTTAACATCTTTGTATCTTCTTCATTATTTTCTTCTCAAAGACTGAGTATCTTTTCATTAAGTGTTAAGTCGCTATTTATCTCAGAGTATGATTTTAAGAATTTGGCACGAAGTACTAATCATTCGTTCCATCAATCTACATATGGTTCTTTCTCTCAGTTAAGATCTATTGTCTTTCCTCACCATCAAGTTGAATCAATTTCTCAAGGTACATGAGAAATCATACTTAATTTATCATTTTTATGCGAAAGTTGATAAACTATGTCGGCTTCTAATAGTTCTTCTTCAACTCATATTTTTGTACTAATATTTTTGATAGTAGGTCAAAAGATTGTTTTGATTCTTGTTTTTGATGGTGATGATTCTTTTATTTCATCGTCAATTTTTTTACTATCTAATAGATAATCCTTATCTATATAATTGCTGAGGTATTCATCTTTCTTTGTTCAAAAATCTTTTGGGAATAGTCATTTCTCTAAGTCAAAATCTCAACTTTTTAAATTTTCATATCATTCAGGGATAGTAATTTCATTTTTTTCTTCAATTCAAACCAATGCTATTAGCTCTTCCATTTTTGACATTGTTCAATTCATTGTTCAAAATCCAAGTGTGGCAGCTAATTCACTTCATCACATACTTTTAAAACTTGCTATGAGTGCTTGCCCAATTCATGCAATTGATTTTATGAATTTAACTGCAGTTCACATTCGCTTAGGTGATTTTGCTGGATTATAATTTTTCGTAAAATCAATTACTCCTTGCACAAGTGCTGTTGTTTTAACATCTAAGGCTGACTCTCATACTTCTTCTTTGACAACAACATCTTTGAGTCAGTTGAGATCTTCTTCTATAGTATATTTTTTTGTGTCTTCAACTAAATCAACTGAAAATTCATCAGAAATTCAAAGGTCTGATCAAAGATTTGTATCAAGTGTTTCTTTATATATATCAGTAATTTCTTTTTCTAGAGTAGCTTCATCGCTATAATATGCTTCCCAAATATAGTCTTGTCCTTCTTTTTCGTCATGGAGAAGTATAACATCAGTGACTGTTCAATCAGCTTGAGGTACAGATTTCACATAGAATGACATATCCATTTCTTTTTTCAAAGAAACAAGTACTTCATCTTTAATTCAAGCTAGTTTTTTTTCTAAGTTTATTTTTTCATTATTTTTCTCTTCTTCGTTTATATCTTTATTATTCAAATTTTCTAAATTTTTTTTATATTCTTCAATTTTTATTTTGTGTTCCTGAAGTTCTTCTTTAAGACTTTTATCAAGCGCTACTTTTTCCTGAAGTTCTTCTTTTGTCAATGCGTCAGCTTGCTCATTTTTATCTAATTTTATTTTTTCAAATTCTTTTTCGTCTCAAACACGTTTAAGTCAAAGTTCAACTTTTCAAGGCATAGTTTTTTGTAGGAATAAATACTCTTAAATTATACTAGTTTGATAACTTTCTGTCAAAAAAATTGACTGATTATTATTGTTAAGTATAATATATCATGTTTGTCAATTAATT
>CALLUT010000140.1 GCA_938010495.1 Candidatus Absconditabacterales bacterium | reverse complement strand
TGAGGTCATTCTTGAGGTGCTGGCTGAGCAACTATTGTTTCTTTTTCTTGAGTATTATCTTGCTCAACTTCTTTATCAGAATTTAATTCAACTCACTCTAATTGATCGTTTTGTTGGTCATTAACTTCAGCTATAAAATCTATGTCTGGACTATTATCAGAGATATTTCAACGTGTTAACTCATCATCGCTGATGATAATTTCATCATTTACATTAGTTGAATCATCATTATCTAGATAGTTTGGAACTCAGTCTCAGTCGTTATCATCATCTCAATATAATTCGTCATTATCAGTATTTTCGTTGATAGTCAAAACTCAATCACCATCATCATCTGGATCAATATGATTATAGTCTCAATCCTTATCAGTATCGAGATTTTTTCAAGATTGAATTTCATATTGAGTTAAAATCCCATCATTATCATCATCATAATCTAGGTAATTTGGAATTCAATCTTGATCAGTATCATCAGACATCGCTGTTCAATCTTGATCATAATTTTCAAAAACAGTAAGAATAGTATCGTTATCATCATCAGGATCTTGATAGTTTGGAATTCAATCCTGATCAGTATCATCATTGGTCAAGTCACCGTCAAGATTTATGTCCTCTCTCCAATCCTCTAAGCTATCTCAATCTGAATCAATTGAAGTATACAAAACAACATTTTCCATAACAGAACAAAGTCAGACATCAGATCAACCATCACAAACCAAACCTTCATAATCTAAATAGTTTGGGATTCCATTATTATCTTCATCAAAACTCATTCTTTTTCAGTGCTGACTTACCTCAAAATACGTATTGAGTCAATCATTATCATCATCGACATCTTTGTAATCTGGGATACCATCACCATCACTATCTTCCACAAGCAATCGATTTTTTGTAATCTTCTCAAAATAATCTAGTATTCAATCATTATCACTATCTGTATCTTTATAATCAGGTATCCCATCATTATCAGTATCATCACATGAAAACCATAACGGGCATTCAATTATATCAACGATAGAATCACCATCTGCATCCATAAAAAATCAAGCAAATCAGTAAGAAAAAAGTCCAAAAAATAATATTAATACTACTATACTCGTTTTTCTAAAAGAACTATTTCCCATTTTATAAATACCATCATAAACAGCGATATTTTACATATCACACTACTTATTGCAATTATTGTTAGGAACTTTTTAAGAATATATATTACTGTTTTATTAAAAAAAAGATTGATCCAGGAAGATCAATCTTTTTAAGAGTTTTTCATTAAGTTCTTCTATACAAGAACTTCCATTTTTGGTGTAGTCACTTTCTTCTTTTGAGACAAGTAATTATACGACATAGTACAGTATAAACTATTTCCATTGTAGATATAATCTTGTGTTACTAACGAAAATTTCTTGACCATAGTAGTATAAACTGATGAATCAACTCCTGCTTTTTTAAGAGAAACGATAACCTTCTGACGATGATTCATAATTTCCAAATGAAAATATGGAAAATTTTCTTGATGGTATGCTTCAGCCATAGGGTCTTCTATTTCTTGAGGATAGAAGAGATGTCGATTTTTTACAGTATTTGTAATAGCAACCGTTATTGCTTCACAAAGATACTCTTTATCTCCAATTTTTAGATTCCAAAAACCATTGTCGTCCTGTTTAATTTCCATTGAAATGGTTTCATAATCAGATTTTCCTCTGAAGTATCTTTGTTGTTGTTTTAGGAAAGCACTTACTTTTCCAATTCCCACTACTGCCATGTTTTAACGTTTATTTTGTTTTAGATAATTTTTATTTGCATAACTTTTTACGCACGAGTCCTGTTTTAGAGATTACACATACTAATGCAAGTGATTATTGACATAAAATTAAAAATATTTTTAATATAAAAAATACCGTATAAAATACATTATACAGTATCTTTCTTTTCAATAAATTTTATATTAATATCTGTAGTATTCTGGTTTGTATGGTCCTTGAACTGGTACTCCAATATAGTCTGCTTGTTCTTGAGACATAGTTTCTAGTTCAACTCAAACATGAGCAAGATGTAATCTAGCAACTTCTTCATCAAGATGTTTAGGAAGCATGTATACTTTATTTTCATATGCACTAGTGTTTGTCCAAAGTTCCAGTTGCGCAAGCGTTTGATTTGTAAATGAATTTGACATCACAAATGATGGATGACCAGTTGCACATCAAAGGTTTACTAGACGTCCTTCTGCAAGAATAATAATATCTTTCCCATTGATAGTATATTTATCTACTTGTGGCTTAATCTCTACTTTTGAATCACCATGATTTCAATCTAACCAAGCCATATCGATTTCATTATCAAAATGTCCGATATTACAAACGATTGCTTTGTCTTTCATGTTTTCGAAATGTCTACCTGTAATAATATCTTTGTTTCAAGTTGCAGTAACAACAATATCAGCTCTTGGGATAGCATTTTCCATTGTTGCAACTTCATGACCATCCATAGCAGCTTGAAGTGCACAAATAGGATCTATTTCAGTAACAATTACTCTTACCCCTGACGAAGCTAGACTTTGTACTGAACCTTTACCTACATCACCATACCCAGCAACCACAGCAACTTTTCAAGCCATCATCACATCAGTTGCTCTTCTAATAGCATCTACACATGATTCACGACAACCATATTTATTATCAAATTTAGATTTTGTTACACTGTCATTAATATTAATAGCTGGAAGAGAAAGCGTTCCTGCTTTCATTCTATCATACAAGCGAAGTACTCATGTTGTAGTTTCTTCAGACACCCCTTTTATTCCCTCAACAAGTTGTGGATAGTGATCAAGCACTAGATTAGTAAGATCTCATCCATCATCAAGAATCATATTTAGTGGTTCCCCTGAATCCTTATCTCAACCAAAGTATAATGTTTGTTCTATACATCGATCAAACGATTCTTCATCCATTCCTTTCCAAGCAAATACTGGGATCCCTGCCGCTGCAATTGCTGCTGCTGCATGATCTTGTGTAGAGAAGATATTACAACTACTCCATTGAACATCTGCTCCTAAAGCAACAAGCGTTTCGATAAGCACAGCTGTTTGGATAGTCATATGAAGACATCCAGCAATTCTAGCTCATGACAAAGGTTTTGATTGCCCAAATTTTTCCCTCAACGCCATAAGTCCTGGCATTTCAGCTTCAGCCAATTCGATTTCTTTACGACCCCATTCTGCTAATGAGATATCTTTTACTTTGTAGAGATTTTCTTTGTAATCCATAAGAGTATATTATTTTTAAAATTATAAATGTCATCAGTGATTTTGTGTACCGTATTGTTGGATACAAACACATGAAAGTTCTGTTCATTTTTCCATTCCTTCTTTCCAAGATTTTCAGTTATGCAATGCCCACAACACCCCTGCTCTAAAAGCATCTCATGCTCAAGTAGGATCTGCTATAGTTGCAATATTTTGCGTAGGAACTATAAACGTTTCTTCAGTACTTGTATAACGAGCTCATTGAGCACCCAACGTTTCTACATAAGCCTCAACATAATTCAAGAGATCTTCTTCTT
>CALLUT010000139.1 GCA_938010495.1 Candidatus Absconditabacterales bacterium | reverse complement strand
GCACCTCTAGAAGAAAAAAGTTTTAAAATTTTGAGAACACCTTGGTGGAATTCGGAGTGCCAAAATGCTCGCAGGAAAAGAAGGGCTGCAGAAAGAGCTTTTAGAAAAATCAAATCACCTCAAAATAAATCAAAGTATTATGAAGCATGTGACCTGGCTCAAAAAATTTATTCAACTGAAAGAGAAAAATTCTACAGAAAAAAACTAAGTGATCATAAAGGAGATGCTAGAGCGACATACAATGTAGTTAATCAATTGGTAGATAAATTTTCTGGAAAGCAAAAATCATACTCTGGCAATGAGATTCATGTTGATAAATTTGCACAGTATTTTGATGATAAAATCAAACAAATTTACTCTGAAATTGATAACACACATTGTGCAGACAAAAGAGATACTTGTAATGTCAAAATCTGCAATTCGTCGTGTCATGCTGTTTTTTCAAACTTTGAGCCACTCACACTATCTGGTTTAAAAGCAGTTATTGATTCTATGCCTTCCAAAACATGTGACTTAGATCCACTTCCTACTTCTGTTTTGAAAAAATGCATTGATTCAGTGTTGCCTGCTATACTTCACATTGTAAATCTTTCACTGTGTAATGGTTATTTTCCTGACCTTCTTAGGCAAGCATGTGTAACTCCTTTGTTAAAAAATGAAGTACTAGATAGTGATGATGTCAGTAATTATAGGCCTGTCAGTAACCTTTCTTTTTTATCAAAAGTAATTGAAAAATGTGTGCTTCACCAAATTGATGTGTATTTGTGTGAAAATTGTCTTTATGGTCAATTTCAATCAGCATACAGATCTGGTTTTAGCTTTGAAACAGCTCTTGTCAAAATACATAATGATATTTTGTCAGGTCTTGATTCTAAGTCCAATGTTGTGTTGCTTTTGTTTGATCTTACTGCTGCATTTGATACTGTTAACCATGATCTTTTAATTTCTAAATTGTCTGAAAATTTTGGTTTTGCTAACAATGCATTAGAATGGTTTGCAACATACCTCAAAGATCGAAGTTATTTTGTCAAAGGTGCTGAAAGTTCAGTGTCGCGTAATACCAAAGCTGCCTCAGGTGTACCCCAAGGATCAATTTTAGGGCCTGTTTTATTTAACTTATATTTTAAAAGTGTTGAATCTATTGCATTTTCTCATGGTTTTTCTGTACATTCATATGCTGATGATTTACAGTGTTATTTCAAGTTTGATAAAAATGTTTCTATGGACTGTGTTATAAATAAAATTACAGGCTTTTTTCATGATCTTAAAAATTGGATGGCAGGCAATTATCTTAAATTAAACAAAAGTAAAACAAAAATTATAGAATTGCTGCCAGCATGTCGTAATGCTGATGTTAGACTGTTAACTGATCTTCATATTGATTCAAGTTGCATATTATCTTTGCCTACTTCTTGTGTTAAAAATCTTGGTGTTGTATTTGATGACAAGCTTAACATAGAAAAACATGTGAATAAAGTAGTTAGTGCATGTTATGCTAATTTGCGCAATCTTGGCAGAATTGCGTCAAAGTTATCAACAGATCTTAAAATTCAGTTGGTTCACTCTATGATATTATCTCATATCGATTATTGCAATGCTCTCCTTTATAATTTGCCTGAAAATTTATTGAAAAAGTTAACAAAAGTTTTATATGCTGGTGTTAGATTTATTTTTGGATTTCGTGGATCTGCTTTGCGTTTGCACATGCTTCCTTTTTTGAAGCGCTTACACATTTTGCCAGTAAAGTATCGAATAGAGTTTAAAATTGCTTTACTGACACACAAGTGTATGCATGGGAATGCTCCCTCATATTTGAAGGAGCTAATTTGTTCACGATTGTCATCAAACCGATATTCCTTGCGTGTTCATGATGATAAGTGGCTGCTCCAAGGTGTGTCTGGCCTTAATCTTGCCAAGTCGAAGTCCATGTTTACATTTGCTGCGCCAAAAATTTGGAATTCACTGCCTTTGTCATTGCGTCAAACCGAAAGTGTTTTGCTTTTTAAGACACATTTGAAATCGTACTTGTTTAATATTGCTTTTGAAGATGTCACCACTGCTTGATTGTTTACTGACAGTGCAATGTTTATCTGTGTTATTCATGTTTTTTTACTCAAGTTTTGTGTTTTTGCTTTTTCCCAAATGTTTTAAAGGCAACCCCTTAGTTAGATTCATTGACTCAATTTGTTAATGATATCTCAAGGGGGATATAAATTAATTATTATTATTATTATTATTATTTCGTCAAAATTCAAACGTTGTTCAATAGCAAACTCAGACGCTGTGACACAACAATCGATTTTGAGCCGGCGTTATGAACGATGAATGAACGTGACTTTGTCATGTCATAGACACCAGATGTGACGCAGTTCCGTTCAAATCGAGCTCTCTACTATTTTGCCTCAAAAAGTTGGTTTCAAAAGATTTTTTGAAAAAACCAACGAAAACAGTTTTAATAGGTATGCAAAGACTTTTTTAAGACCATTAAACCTTGCTTTACTCAAGTTATGGTAGTCTATACCTTTAAAGGAGGTGTGCCAATTTAAAACCTTCT
>CALLUT010000138.1 GCA_938010495.1 Candidatus Absconditabacterales bacterium | reverse complement strand
GAGGTAGCTGATGTATACTTTTATCGCCCTGATCCAAAGCATTGAAAACTCACATCTTGATCTTCTCTAAGAAACAAATATATGGAACAGTGACATAGATTTGTCGTTGTTTTATGACACGATGGTATTTTGTATGCACTTGATCCGTATCGTTGATGAGTATGATCAGAACCTCAATTACTTAGTGACTATGTGAAACTTATAGATTGATGGACAATGTATGTGTGATCGCTATATGAAGCAAATGTAGACTTATCAGTTATCACAATCTATGAAAGGTGATTGAGAAAGCAGCCAGCTAGAATTGTACAACCATCTCCTACGATACCAAAGCCAAAACCAACTCCAAAACCAACTTCAGTAATGACAGAACCAACATGATCTGTATCATCTTATATTCAAGAAAAAAATACAATATCTGTTAGTGATTTTCTAAAGGCTGTTTGAGAAAAAGAGTAAACAACATTGTAATTTTACAATCCATCAATACAATAAGCCATTTGGTTTCTTGTAATACTACATGGCAAAAAAAGCACATAACAATGATTGGATTGTACTTCAATGAGTTCGTACAAACAACTTGAAAGATATTGATGTAAACATACCTAAAAATCAAATCACTACGGTGACGTGAGTTTCAGGTTCATGAAAATCTTCGTTGGCATTTCATACAATCTATAAAGAAGGACAATTTCGTTATATAGAATCTCTAAGTTCATACTTGAGACAATTTTTTTCATTGGGAACAAGACCAGAAATCGATTACTCTGAATGATTGAGTCCTGCAATTGCAATTGAACAAAATAAACGTGTGTGAAATACGAGATCAACAGTTGGTACGTTGACAGAGATTGACGATTATCTTAGATTGCTAATGGCAAAAGTTGGTTCAGTATTTTGTTATACATGTGGGAAACCATTAAAACCAAAAACTACAGTACAAATTGTATCAGATATTAAAGCAAGATATGACTGATCAAAGGTATATCTTCTCCAAGAAATAAAATCATTTACAGAAGAAAAAGATCTTCTTACGTGGGTGAGAAGAAATAGAAAACAAGTAGATCAATGAGCTTGATTTACGAGATACCTTGTAGGATATTGATGGGATAAGGAAACAAAGTCATTCACTGATTCTGTAGAATACTTTTATCTTGAAGATCCATCAGTACCAAAACACTTGATGCCTGTAAATGTGTATGGTATTTTTGATCGTGTTACGATAAATGATTCGACTGTAAAAAGACTAAAAGAAGATAGTATCAAGATGCTTACAAGAGCCGATAAATTTTGAGTAATGATCATGGATGGTACAAGAGTGGAATCATGATGAAAGAAAACAGATCCTGATGTAAAATGATATCGTTTCATTTTATTGCATGGGTATAAATGATCGCCAGATGTTAATTGGTTCCCTTGGTTGAAGCAATCATTAGAAGGAATGGGTCATGAAGTGATCGCGCCAGTATTGCCAGAAAATGATAATCCAAATATTGAAGATCAAGTTGCCTTTGTTTTGAAACATTGAACGTTTGATGAACGTACAATAATTGTATGACATAGTATTTGATGAGTGGTTGCTCAAAAAGTTTCAGAAGCGATGAAAAATAAAATTTGATGAATGGTGTTGGTAGGATCTTTTGGTGAGCCAAAATTAAAATGAGCTATAAAAAGAGATTATTTTGAGACAACTGATTGGATTTTTAATGTAGAAAAAATCAAATGAAATGTTGAACAAATAGCTGTTCTTCATGATGAGAAAGATAGTAAAGTACCAAAGACCCAAGCTAATAAATTAAAGAAACGATATGGTGTTTTAGATATTGTAAAAGCTGAAAAACCACATTTTGTTGCTGAAGAAGAGCCAGCTATCCTTGAACTATTGCAAAATAATTTTTCATTAACGATCTGAGATGAAGATACTAATGATACAAGTAAAGAAGTACAAACTGATAGTGTGTTGACTGATCAACCTCCAATTATCTGGTACACAGACAAATACTACTGTGCACAAGATGATATTAGTTATCCAGAATTTACGACGCAACATTTTTCTTCAAATAGACAAGAAGGTGCGTGTATGCAATGTCAATGAATTGGTGAAGAACTGTTAGTAGATTTTGATAAAGTGTTGGATCCATTTTCACCATATTTGATGGCAGTATTGCCTTGGCGTGATTCGAGACTTGGACAAGCAATTTTGAAAAAATTAGCACAGGTGTATCAAGTAGATGAAAATGCAACATGGAGTGATCTTCCAGAATGGTTTCATGAAGTTGTGATCAACTGAGATGAAGAAATGATGAGAATCAATACATGATGAGGGAAATACATAAGTATGTATTATAAAGGTATTCAAGATGTGCTTGTTGGACAATACAATAAATGAGTATTGACTGTAGATTTCCAAGCGATGCTTGAACTGAAACCTTGTAGTGTGTGTAAATGAGCAAGACTAAGACAAGAATCACTTAACGTTGTTCTGACAACAGATGTCTTAGAAAATACTTGATGAGAACTAAAACATCAACATGAACTAAAAGAATATTATAACATTTTTGATCTGCAAAAGATGTCTATTAAAGACCTTGTTGCATTTATGAAGTCATACCAAAAATCGCATAGTGCGCCAAATGTTTTGATAGAAAGAATTCTCACACCATTGATAGAAAGAGCAGAAACTATTCAAGATCTTGGGTTATGATACATCAATACATCAAGACAAATTAATTCACTTTCATGATGAGAAATTCAAAGGTTGAGACTGGCAAAGCAGTTATGAAATAAGTTAACATGAATAATCTATG
>CALLUT010000137.1 GCA_938010495.1 Candidatus Absconditabacterales bacterium | reverse complement strand
TATATAAACATCACTTTTTTGAGATTGTAATACTGTACATATACGATCTGAAGAAAAAGGGAAATCCGTCTTTCAATTTTCTGATATAAGTATTCCGTTTTTTGTAATTACCTCATTTCGTTTTTGTTCAAACGTCATATCTAGAAAGACTTCGAGATTAAGATCTAGATTGTTATTTTTTAATTTATAGAGAAACAAGTTAAACATATGACCTTGCTCAATATCATGTGCCATTAGACAATTATATTTTCAATTTCAAATTGATTCCTTAAATATATTTCTAGTTCACAATCAACAGCAAAATTTTGGATAGTATTCTCAACTCTTTACAGATAATTTATTTTCTGTACAGATTTTATTAAGGAACCACATATTTTTGTAATCTTCTTTAAGAGATCTATATAATTCATCTTGAGAATTTACCAAAATTGCTTGAGTATTTACAGTTTTTCATTTAAG
The DNA here is from genome assembly GCA_938010495.1 of Candidatus Absconditabacterales bacterium. The sequence continues at coordinate 4,128 of CALLUT010000137.1, read as the reverse complement.
CGATTTTCTTAACCTTTTTGTTGTGGGATACTCAGACTCTTCTTTATTAAATGGATTTATTGAAGTGCATGCAAAATTATGAGCAGGAGTAAAAGAAGAATTTTCAAATTCGTTTATCCATTTAGATATTTCTTGATCAAGTCATTTTTGTAATTCTCTCATTGATTTTCTTACTGCTACAAATATAGTGAATATAATTACTTATTTATAATTACTATATGTGATTTATTATTTAAGTCAATATTTATTCTTTTTTGAAACATGATGATAATTAGATTGTGATTTGTTGTTTTTTCTGTATTGATTTCAACGTTTCTTTGATTTTGATACGCTTCTTCACCTTCAAGTGTTGTATTGTTAAATGCATATGAGAAAGATGTGATTACATGAACATATACTTTGCAGCAATTAGGAAGTGCAGTTGTCATAGATAATGAAACAATAGTTACAAATGCTCATGTTGTATTAGATGAAGATGATCAACCAACTTACTTATATGAAGTATGTGAAACTGTTAAGTTAGATAGAAAACCAAAATGTTTTTCTACAGCATCAGTTACAAAATACAATGTTGAAGAAGATCTCGCTGTGTTAACATTGACAAGTAATTCATCAAGTATTGTCCCAGTTGAGTTTTCCACTACTGATCCAAACTTATGAGAAGCTGTTAAAGTTCTTTGATATCCTTGATATTGATGAGAAACAATAACTCTAACGGAATGAAAAATTTCATGATTTGAACAATGATACTATAAAATTGATGCAAATTTAGATTCATGAAATTCATGATGATGAGCATTTGATAATAATTGAATATTTTTATGAGTTCCAACGTTTGTTTCTGTTTGATATTCTACGTTAGGATATATTGTACCGTATAGTACTGTAAATCAAGTACTTGCGAGCACTTGAAATGATTGAACAGTTATAAATGAATTAGTTAATGAAATGAAAAGTTCATTTGATACATTTTCGAATAAAAAATATAGTATTGATAGTTCTACAACCATAAAAACTCCATACATTAACATAGAAAATAGTTCAGCTTTATGATTTTATGTTGAAGACTATACCTTTACAGATGACCTTGCTTGACCAGAATTACTGACTCTTTCAGACAGTTCATGAAAAACAAATATAATAATTGGAGTTCGTTCAAAGGATGATCCTGATAATTTGTGGTCAAAACAACATAAAGAAGAAGACATGCCACTTTATGAAGATGAATTCTCAATCGCTCTTACAAAAGATATTGTTAGAAATTGAAACACGTGGCAAATCACATATATTGACTGATGAAATGTAAAGCCTGGACTTAAATTGTTTTCATTTGTTCAACGTTGAACTACTTGATGAGGTTTAACATATAGTGTTGAAACAACTGATTTTGATCTTACATCATTTGTGAATTGAATAGTTATGTTTTTGAAATTTAGTGAAGTGATTCAAAAAGATTACTCAATAAAGGATTATATAAATCAAAGTTCATGAGTAGTAGATCTTGCGTGAATGTTTCCAGTTTATGCATATGGGTTTGATGAAGATAATTCTATTGAATTAGCGTTCTCATTTGGATGAAGTTCACTATATGATTGAAAATTATCTATTGAAGAGATGGAATATGATGAAGAATTTAAAGATATTACATATAAAGAATTTGGTGACTACTTGAGAGTAGTATTTGGACAAATTTTTGCTGAGCAGCAAGCAATGACGATTGAAGAAGGAACACTCATAAAAAACACAGTTTGATCTGTATACTATGCTATACCTATGAGTGTTGAAACTGATGAATGATCTCAAAGAATGGATTTAATATATTTTATTGTCAATAAGGAAGATAAATTGTTTATGTATACCTTACTTATCCCATATCATGATTCTATACTTGCAGAACAAGAAATAACAAATTTCTTGGATACTGTATTGGTTCCTTGAGAACATGGGTTTAGTTGATATTGAGTTGAAGAAACTGAAATGACTACTGTACAAGAATACATACAATGATGATTTGATCTTAATTAATATATATGGCTGGACATAGTAAACGACATAATATTAAACATCGTAAGGCTGCACAAGATGCTAAGAAATCTAAAATCTATGCAAATATAGCAAAAGAAATACAGATGGCAGCTAAAGGATGAGATGACCCATCAATGAATCCTAAACTTGATGCTGTTCTTACAAAGGCTAGACAAGCATGACTCTCAAAAGACGTTATGCAAAAAGCAGTAGATAAAGGTGCTTGAAACGATACTGGTGAAGAACTAGTTGAGATTTTTTATGAGTGATATGGTCCTGGTGGAGTTGCTATGTATATAAAATGTATTACATCAAATACAAATAGATCCTCAGGTAACGTTAGAGCTATATTGACGAAATATTGATGAAGTCTTTGATCTCCATGATCTGTTTCTTGGCAATTTAAAGAAAAGTGAGAGATATATGTTGTATGAAAAATCAAAAAAGAAATTGTTAAAGGAAAAGAAATTGAAGAAGTGTTATCACTAGAGAATGAAGAATTTGAATCTGCGATTATGGAAACATCTGTTGAAGATTATTCAATAGAAGAATGAATATGAAGAATAATCACTTCAAGGGAAGATCTTGTAGTAGTAATTAAATATTTGGAAGAAAATTTTTGGAAAATTGATTCATCAGATTTTGCCTATCTTGCTGATAATTCAATTTCACTAGATTCTCTATGAGAAGAAAAACTTCAAACTCTTATTGATAGAGTGGAGGAAGATGAAGATGTTGATACTGTTTGGCATAATGCGTGATAATATTTTTTCAAAAATCCTATAAAAATTGATTTATGAAAAAATAAGTTTATTATTTCACTATGGTTAAGAAAAAAACAGTTATAAGTGAAAAAGAAATTCTTGAACGCTTAATTGAAGCAAAAGAATGGTTTTCAAAAATTGAAAATCTTAGGAAAGATTTAGTAGAGTTGCTTATTTCAGAATGAAATATGCAATACAATATATGATACCTATTAGTTTTATGAGTCATTTCAGAAGATGATTTGGAAATTATTGATTTTACTAATGAATTTGTAAAAAAATATATTCACTTTCTTGTTGAGTCTTATAAAGCTTCTTTAGCTGAAATAAACCCATATGAATTAGCAAATTACTTAGATTTTTTATACAAGTTTGAAGAACTTGAGGAGTTAAAAGAAGAATTTGAAAAATTTATAGTTTCAGATTCTCTTATCAAGATCATGACTCAGTCAAAATTTTGAAATTTATTTTCAGAATTGTTGCTTTCTCAGTTTCTCTGAAAAAAAACAGAATTTACTAACGAATTTTCTGAATGATATCCTTCTAATCAAGAATATTCTTTTTCTGAAAAATATACTTTTGAATTTAAAAAGTTCGTGCCTGAGCTAAGAAAAAAAGTATACAAACAAAAAGTTGATTGAGTTGCGACTGCATTATGATATCAACTTTCTTTTAAAGTAGAAAATTGGGAAGAAAAAATTCCCAAAGCAATTGATTTAATTGAAAAGATTTTAAACAAAGAATGAAAAATATTGGATCATGCAAAATGATTGTGTCTTTTATTTGAAAATAGAGAACTTGATATTTTTTCTCAGGATAAAGACCAAGAGGTTATAACAGATTTTTTTAATGAAATGGACTTATTAGTTTCTGAAAGTATTATGCAGAGTAGTTCAATTCGTCCTGACATTGATTTATATAAAGATGCTTTAGAACTATTTTGAATAATTAATCCTGCCACAATTAGAGATGTCTTTTTTCAAAAAATAACTGATATTGACAATTTGGATCAAGAGTTTCTTTATAGCGATAGAGAATTTTCAGTAGCACAACTTTTTTCTTCACTATTTGAGTATAGACTAGATGCTAATGAAATTAGAATTTGAAAAGAATTGTATAGTGAAATTAATTCATTAGTTTTGAATTACTGTAACTGGTTAAAGATTAAGGAATACAGTAAACTTAAACCATGAGTTTCTGTCACATATAGTTTTTCTCTTTGAGAAAAGAATGTAACTGATATTACTTTCTGAAATGACTCATGATGCTGTTTAGGTATATATGATTGAGAATTGTGAAATGGAGAAAATATACCATATTATCTTAGTGATAATTGAAT
>CALLUT010000136.1 GCA_938010495.1 Candidatus Absconditabacterales bacterium | reverse complement strand
AAAAAAATATGATATGATTCCTGCCGCTCGTAGAAAAAAACTTAAAGCAGCTGTCGATGCAGTTAAAAATAACTGATCATCTGGAATGAAATCTGTAAAAGAATGGTTTAGTGCACGTGGAGAAGACGTAAAAAAGACTTCTTGATCTAAAACTACTAAAAAGAAAGCAGCTACTAAAAAGAAGCCAACCACTAAGAAAAAAACACCTGCTAAAAAGAAACCTACAACAAAGAAAAAATCTTGATGAGTACTTGATTCAGTTAGTTCAACTGTTAAAAAAACAGCATCAACAGCTAAAGATACTGCAGGTTCAGCGGCAAAAAAGACAAGTGCCGCAGCTAAAAAATCTACAGCTACCAAGAAGAAACCTTCGACTACTCGTAAGACAGTTGCAAAAAAGAAGCCTGCGACCAAAACCACAAGAAAGACTACAGCGAAGAAGAAAACTCCCTCTAAAGCATAAAAAAAATTATTCAAACATAAAAAAAGACCTTATACAATGAGTACCTCTACTCGTTACATAAGGTCTTTTCTATTTTTTATCTCGGATTTTTCCCGCCTCCAAGTAAATATATTATATCATATTTTTATGATTTGTCAATTATTTTCATAGTTTATTCTTTTTTATCTTAATACAGTAACATCTCAAGGGAAAATTGTTGTGATTCAGTTTGGGCAAAGTACTTTAATCATGTATACATACACTCATTGTTCAACATCACGACTATGAAATCTCCCATCCCATCATAATTGATCTCACATTTCTTTATTACTATAGATATAATTTCCCCGCCTATCATAGATTTGTATTTCATCTAATATATATCAAGCTTTGAGGAAAGGTCTCCAATAATCATTATTTCAGTCATTATTTGGTGAAAATATATTTGGAAAAAATCATACTTCTTCTTTTATTAACATATCACAACATCAACTAACTGGAATTAGTATATTTGCACGACATCATACTGAATCAATTGCCGTAATACTAATAGTTTGTGGAAGTTCATCTCATTGAATAAAGATATTATCTCACTCAAACATAAAGTTTTGTTCGTACGTATTTAATGGTATTGATAGTTCATATGGTGGTGTTCATCATTCTATTTCCAATCAAATTACATATTGTTCATCGAAATTACATTCAGTAATTTCACGAGTGTCTGTAGAAAGTTCAATATCTGTATTTACGTAGATTTCTTTTGATAATTCAAATGCTTGAAGCTGATCACAAAAAGGAGTTGCTATTACTGTATATGTTCATGATTCTGTTGGAACAAAATTAATCGATGATACAGTTCCAATAAGTTCTCAAGATGGAGAGAATCGTTGTATATCATATATTTCTGTAGTTAATGACGCTGGCAATGGAAGTTCTGTATTGAAATTCAAACTCAACGTACTTCTAGGATTTCAACATATCACGTCATTTCATGTGATCTCGATTTTTTCTTTATCAATACAAAATATTTTTGCTCAAAATACTGTGTTAGTTGGAGATCATGTTGCGATGACTTTATAAGAAGTATATTGTTCATTCATCGCTAAAACCAACAATGCAACTGATTGAGGAGAAGTACTAAAGCTATTTGGAATTGATCATAAAGGTAATGCTATACTTCATGGATTATCAGGATGAGCACATACAAGTAACGGTCAAGAAATTGTATTCTCAGTTGATAATCATGTTCACGTTCATAATGGCTGTCACTGTGCTGAAATAAACAATGTTGTTGCTACAGTATCAATTTGTCAATTTATCTTAGTTCACACTATGGTTAGTTTATCTGGAATATTGTGTGAAGTAAAACTAAAAGCCACTACTCTATCATTGATGATTGGAATATCTAAATCATATTCATAATTAGTATTTTCACTAATTCTTACGCTTTCAAAAAATTCACTTCAACATGTTAAATCATCATCTCAACGAAGAGAGATACGATCATCAAAATATTCTTTATCATCAGTATCAGGATTGTATGTTTCTAGATTATTAGAAACTTTCTTAGGTATGGTACATTGTGTAAAAGCCATCAACAAGGCAATTTTTATAGTTCATGATAAAAAATTGGTCATGTTTGATACTATTTTTGGCCTTTTTTGGTACGAAGTTTTTTCAAGCATTTACTGTAACACGTTTTACAAATATATATTTATACTTTATAACTAAATTTGAGTATATCGTCAAGAGGAAGCTTTACCCAATCTCCACAATTTCTTCCCATAAATCCATATCTTGAATTTCAGAGGCATGCGTTACAACATACAACTTCATTGTTGTTTTCTGAACGAACTGTTTGATAAGTTCTCATACACGTCATACTGCTCATGCATCAAGACTTGTAATTGTTTCATCTAGGAATAAGAAACTACTCTTCATAAGTGAAGCGACAGCAAGAATCCGGCATATCTTAAGTAATGCCCTTTGTCATCATGAAAGTGATTTAACTCCTCTTTCACCATGTTCATCGTGAATTGTAATGTCTAACTCTAGCTGATCATCAACATTTGTTGGTGTAAGAAAACGAACTTCATATGAAGCAACTTGTGAGAGATATGCATTGATAACTTCTTCGAGTTGAGGAAGGAAGTCTTGAAGAACAACAACAAGCAACTCTTTTGAAAATATTTGATACAGTGTCTTGAGTCTCTTGAGTTCTTCTTCTAATTCAAATTTATTTTTCTTTTTCTCAATATAATCGTCAATTACTGAAGCAATTTGTTGATGGGCTGTAGTAAGTTGTTGCACTGATTGTAATAACTTCTCAGCATTTACATATCATCATTGTGATTGTTGAAACTGTAGTGATTCTAAGATTGTCTTCGCTGCTTCAATATCTTTTTTTGCTGATTCACTTTGTTTGGTGAGTAAGGTTTGTTGGGTTTGTAATGATTGTATTTTTTCACGTATCGCTGTGGTTTCTTTCTGCTGTTTCTCTAGATGCATAAGTTTTTGATCAAGATGAGTACGTTGTTTTTCTACAATTTCTAATTCATCCTTCTTAGCTTTTATTGTTTGCCATCAAACAAGTTTCAGATAAGAAAGTAATGATTGTTTTTTGTCTTCTAGAACTTTTTTCTTTTCGTCAAAAGAAATTTTTGATCAAGAAGCATGATTTGCTTCAAGTGTTTTCAATTGTTTTTCTACAAGGTCACGTTGTTGTTGCATAGAGCGTCATGCTGCACCTTTAATCATTTCAACATATGGACAATCACCTTCAATTTTATCACAATGAAATTTCATTTGTTCATCGTATTGTGTATTGAGTAGTTGTAGTTGTTCTTCTAGTGACTTCTTTTTAGCAATATAATCTTTTTCATGTAGTTGTTGTTGTTTTATCTGAAGATCAATCATTTCAATTTCTTTTGCTGTAGTTTTTCATTGATTGATCCGTGATTCTATATGAGAAACCGCTTCGTGATATGTTGTTATGATAACTCCACATTGAGAAAAAGATTCTTTATTTAGCGAAGTGTTTATAGTTTCGATTTTTTGAGATAGTTGTTGTTTTTGATTGGTTAATGTTTCAAATTCTGATGAATCAGAAGATGCTAATTGTTTCTCTCAAAGAGTAATTTGAGATTGAATAGTTTGTAGTTCATTCGTTTTTTGTATAATTGAGTTGTTTTTTTCTTGGAGTGTTTGTTGTGCTGCTTGTATAGATCAAGTTAATGTCGCTCATGCAATGATAGTTTCTTGAATGGTTTTTTGTGCATCAATTAGTGTTTTTATTTCTCACTCACTCACTGATAATCCCTCAATACGAAGCTCTTCATTGAGGATATCAATATCAGTAATCAATGGTAAGGTTTTGAGTGATTCTCGTAATGTCTTTTGGTCTCATGAAAGTTCCAAATTTCAAATACTAGAAACTCAAGAACGTATTTCTTGAAGTGCTCAACGTATTTTATTATTTTCAATCGATTGATCATCTAGTACTGCCAACATCCCTTGGACTTCTTTTCTTCTTGTTTGTAGTGTAACTTTTGCTTCATCAATTCATAACAGTCCAAATAAATGCTTGAAAACCGTTATTCTTTCAGCGGGAGTAACCTCAAAAACATGCTGAGCATCTTGCATCATCATATATACGCTTTGCACTACTTCCTTTGCTGGAAGTAAATCCTGCAACGAAGATTCGAGCTCTCTTTGATTGGTAAATGTGATTTCTTCTGCATCCGTTGCAATAGTTGCACATAGGTTAGTGTCTCGATTTATTGAGTCTATTTTTTGTAGTGCTTGCTCTATTTCTTCTGGGGATTGTGAAAGAGCAAACAAACGAGATTTTGTACTATCGTTTCATGATTTGGTTGAGGTAATGGCTCTTTGAATATACCACACAGATCATGCAACAGAAAAAATACAATGCATCCATCATTTTTCAGCTGTACGTGAAAGCATTTGTCTTTGTGAGTACTTGTATAATGCATACATCGGTCCATCAAAAAACAAGAAACTCTTTCATGTTCCTATAGGTGCTTTGATCAAATGTGCTCAATGACGAAAATTTACTGAAAGCGTTTTTCCAGCAAATGGTCCTATATTGTTATAAGATATGCAGTGTAAATTCATTACTTATAGATAATGATGTTGATGGGAAAGTGTAGGTGGATTATGAAAATTTACCTCCTCCCATAATACCTTTTCTTTTTTCTTCTATTTCATCCGCCACCTCATCAATGTGATCCTCATTGACCTCATCTTCATCATCTCCCTCTACGGTTTCTACTACTTCCTGATCATTTTGGTACTGGTCAGTTGAGATCTATTGCTAGATGATATGGATGGTCTTTTACTAGTGGAATGTCTTTATCGATAAGTCTTATAATTTGTTTTAAGTATTTGAGTTCTTCGGGTTCACAAAACATTACTGATTCACCTTCGAGTCATGCTCTTCATGTTCTTCAAATACGGTGCACATACACTTCTGGTTCCAATGGCACATCAAAAATAATAACATGAGATAGTTCGTTCACATCAATCCCTCTTGCAGCGATATCCGTTGCAACAAGAACACGAATTGATCAATCTTTCAATCATGCTAA
>CALLUT010000135.1 GCA_938010495.1 Candidatus Absconditabacterales bacterium | reverse complement strand
AACAGTAGAAAATCATGCTTCTTGTAAGAGTAGTTTGGTTGTGTATTTATTATCAAGTAAGAACTTAGTCATATATCACATAATATTTATGTTTGTGTGATCTAAGTATTCGGTGTGATCTCAGTTTGTCGCTTTGATGATATTTGTATCACCAAAAAAACTTACCTTGATTCATCTTTTCTCCATCTCTTTGACGAGTAGTCAAGTATTGAAATCGATGCTTTCCATATCTTTTGGATCCATTAGTTTTTTTGTAATAAAATACAGTGATCTTTTTGGAAGTAACTGAGTTTTTTTTCTTGAATAAGGTTTGATCTATCGCTTAATCAATTTTGTAAAAGTCATGCTGCGATCTTCTTTTGTATTAAGATGCAAAATGCAAGTACATGGTCGTGTCCAAATATGTCATCAACATAACTTTTATAATGAGTTACAATGAGGTATCATCATGGATGAATTATATTTTTTATTACTTTGACATAGTATGAGACGAGTTCATCAACTATCTTATCATCAAAATGTATTATATTATTTCGAGTTTCTTTCATATAAGATTCATCGCTGTAAAACTTTTTGAGTTCAAATTTGTTGTTAATTTTTTCTTGATAGTACGATAATAATAAATCATCAAAAATATGATTTCAAGCAACTAGGTCATATGTTCCCAGATTTTCATCTCAAATATTTGCTTCTATATTGTGTATGTGAGATCAGTCATTGAAAAGTTTCATAAATTCATTAATCATTTTTTGAGCTTTGAGATCTTTATCAATAAGGTATAATTCTCATTGGAATCATGAGTAATACAAACCTAGTGGAATTTTGGGTGATCGTCATGGACAAATATCTGCAATCTTTGCTCATGTTTTTAGATCTAGTAAAGAGATGAGATATGATCGAGATTGTGCTATATCATAGTAGGAGTGTAGATAGACAAAAAATTCTCTCTGTCTTCATGCAATATCAAAAGTGTTTTTACTAGAAAAATCTTTGAGTAAGTACTCTCCATTTTGTAGTCTTGTATGTATGTCATCTAAATCTTTAGATACTCTTTCTTCTTCGAGTAATTCTGCATCATCAAAAAATTTCACCCCTGGGTATTTAGTAAGTACATCAGAAGTGTATTCCCTTTTCACAAAAAAGTTGCGTATACGGTCCAATTTTTCTTGAATCATAATATGAGTTTATCTAGAGATATTCGAAGAAGGTGAATTTGAATGACAAAAGAAAGTGACATACAAACCGTGATTTTTCAGGGCTGTGAATGAAACAAATTCTTTTAAGAAATTGTTTTGTTTGTGATTTTATTTCTTTATCCTACTGAAAAGCTGCGAGATGAATCGTTTCTTCAACTATAGCTTGATCTATTACTAGACGAAGAACTAGAGCTTGAATCTCATCAACTTGAACGAGAGTCAGAATTATAGTTGTAGCTATATGAAGATGATTCTTCATCAACCTCAAGTGATTCTGCTTCTTGAAGAAGGTGAGCTTTCATGAGTCCTCCAATTTTCAGTACACGTGAATTAGAATCTTTTAGGACTAAAGACATGATATTTTCATTTAACTGTCCAGATTCCAAGCTTTTTAGATTTTCAATAAGAACATCTAATTCATCACTAATAGCTGATGATTCAATTAAAGAAGAGAGTTTTTTGAACTTATTCACTGCAGCGTTAAGTCCTTCAATTTGTTTTTCTAAGCTAGCCATGTTTGTATATGTCAAATAAAGTAATACCTAATTTAAGCATAAAGTTGGTCAAGTAATCCACAAACTTTCAGTGAGCTTCTGTAAGCTTCTCTTTGCTTATCGTAACCATACTTCATGTTTTTTGCTGAGTCCATGCATCAGTTATATATTTGAACCAAGTTATCAGCGCTTGCATATATGTCTTCAGCTGACATGCACCCATTGATAGAGTCTATCAATGAGTCAATTTGATTGATAGCTGCATCATAACCTTTCTTAATGTTTTTCAAAGTGATAGTGTTATTCATTTTTTAAGTAGATATATAAAGTATAGATAAGGTAATATATTTTGTCAAATTAGTTTACGTATTTTTCACAGTAACTGGTTAGTAAAAAAATATTTCTTCCACTACCACCACTTAATGTTTTTATTACAATATCTAGTAACTGTCTTATATACAAAAAGTAAAAAAATGCAAGTGTTTTTTTGAAAAAAGTCTGACTTTATGCTGTTTTTTACTTTTTTTAGCTTTCTTCAGCTTTTAATTTGACTTAAGAAAATTGTAAAAAAGTTGCACTTTTACTCTATTTTTATTTTTTTTAGACTATATTTTTATTTTTCGATGCTTTTTATTGCTTGTTTGATCATGATAGGGTAATGTGGCGAAGCGAAATCTATATAATCCAGTAATCAAAAAGGACATGTATGTGTTGATTCAATATCATCAGAATGCTTAATTTCTCATGCAAATACTTCGACTTTTCTTGCTCTATTTGACACAGGTCAACGACAATCTGCACCTAAGATAGTGAAGTCTTTAGGATCTTCGATATAGTCTATTGGTTCTTGATCAATATCTACTCAGATAAGTAG
>CALLUT010000134.1 GCA_938010495.1 Candidatus Absconditabacterales bacterium | reverse complement strand
GATTGGTCACAAGAACAATTTACTATGTCAGAACATCTTTCTCGTTCAGTTAGAAAAGCTTTTGTGAAGTTGTATAATGAGTGAAAGATATACAAGAGTCAATATATGATCAATCGATCACCAAAAGCAAAAACAGTACTTTCAGATTTGGAGGTAAACTTTGAGGAAAAAGAATGAAAGATGTATTATGTAAAGTACTTTGTTGATGGGAAAGGGAAATGTATTACTGTAGCTACAGCTCGTCCAGAAACAATGTTTGCTGATGTTGCTGTTGCGGTTCATCCTAAAGATAAGAGATATAAGAAACGAATTTGAAAGCATGTACTAATCCCTATTATAAATAGATCTATCCCAGTTATAGCAGACGAATCAGTAGATATGCACCTTTGAACATGAGCATTAAAAGTGACTCCTACTCACGCTGAAGTTGACTTTGAAATTGCAAAAAGACATGATCTTCCACTTGAGTATTTTGCTATAAACAAAGATGGTACATTTTCTGATCTTGCATGAGATGAATTTTCATGAAAAGATGTCTATGAGTTCGAAGAGAATTTTGTGCAACACCTACAAGAAATATGAAATATTGAAAAGATAGAAGAATATACTCATAGTGTTCCTTATTGTGATAGAACATGATGTAGAGTGCAACCTCTATTGTCTACACAACGATTTATGGATGTTTCATGAGCTGCTCAGAAAATTTTGATGCACCTGGATGATGATCATGTTGCTATTCATCCACAAAGATTTGAGAAAACATTTAGAGATTGGCTAGATAATATTAGACCTTGTTGTATATCTAGGCAACTTCGACGATGACATAGAATACCAGTTTTGTATGACGAAGCTTGAGAAATGTATGCTTTTGATGAGGATGAAATATTTAATAGTGAAACAAAGCTAAAAGATACACTAATATCTCGTATTATTTTTAATATCATAGCAGATTCTCGTTTATCAAATCCATTTAGTATTGAGCAATGTATAGAAGTCTTATTTTCTCAAAGTCTTGTTCCTCAGTATTCATGTGTTCTTGATGCATATATCAATGTATATAGACAAAAATTTAAAGATTCAGCGTCTGTACAGAATTTATTAGATCAATTAGCTACATTGTGCGATAATGTGTCTGGAAATGATGAATCTAAAAAACAAAAGTCGCTCATTTCTTGATGAGAAAAACTAGTAGATCTATTAGAAAAATCTGAGCATATTGTTCAAACATGAGATACGTATAAGTTTATATATGATGTAAGTGATCCCAAAAAAGTTCTTATTCAAGAAGAGGATGTATTAGATACACGATTTTCATCATGATTGCGACCATTTAGTGTGTTATGACGGCCAGAGAAAACACCAGATCTTGAAGAATTCTACCCAAATTCTGTTCTAGAAACATGATATGATATCATTTTTTTCCGAGTTATTAGAATGATGATTATGTGAGTAGAGTTGACGGATCAGATACCTTTTTCAAATATCTATCTTCACTGATTAGTAAGAGATAAAAAATGAAAGAAAATGTCAAAATCTATTTGAAATGTTATTGATCCTTTACAGCTTATCGAAAAATACTGAACAGATGCATTAAGATGATCATTGCTAGCATGAAATACACCATGAAATGATATGAAATTTTCAGAAGATAGAGTTGAATATATGTGGAAATTTATCAATAAAATGTGGAATGCATCTAGATTCGTACTTACAAAAATAGACCCTCCTAAGTGAGGAATAAAATATCAAGAACTTCAAGACACTCTTTTGAAGAATTATGACTCACTGAGCGTATATGATCAATGGATTTATTCAAAAACGCAACATCTTATTTGAGAGGTGAACAAATATCAAGAAAAATTTATGATTTGAGAATGACTGCAAGAAATAATTAGTGTAATACGACACGATTTTTGTGACTGGTATATAGAAATTAGTAAAATTGAAGTATCTGAATCTACTCATTCAGTTCTCTTATATTGTTTGTGAACATACTATAAGCTTCTTCATCCTAGTCTTCCTTTTGTGACTGAAAGGCTTTGGCAACATTTTTGATTTGATTGACTACTTATTTCTAGTAGTCGACCAGTCCAAAAAGATTCATGAAAGAAAAATTATAGAATGAATCTTTTGATGGAAATGATTTCTCATCGAAGAAGACTAAGAGGAGAGGTCGTTCATAAAAATCATGAGAGAGTAGATATCTTTATCCATTCTAATAAAGATATTCATGAACTTGTTTGAGAACACGAAGTATTGGTTCGCGATATTTTGAACGTAGATGAAATATTATATATATATGCCCACGAGGAAATTGAATGAGATTGGAATACAGCTATGGTAATGGATATTAAACTTTGATTGAAAGGAAAACGTGAGATAGATAAGAAAGCTGTCTTAAAAGACTTAGAGAAACAACTTATTCAAGAAGAACAATTTCTTCAAAGGTTAAGAAATATGTTTGCATGAGACTTTATGCAAAAAGCTCCTGACCATGTCGTTCAAGAAAAGAAGAAAAAAATGGATGAAATTAAAACTAAAGTTCAGTTTATCGAGTCAGAAATTAGAAAGATTAAATTGCAACTCAAATAGTTCTTTCACTGCTATGACACTTTTTCAGCGTATCTTAATGGCTCTTCTTCCAAAAGAGTTGATTATGAAT
>CALLUT010000133.1 GCA_938010495.1 Candidatus Absconditabacterales bacterium | reverse complement strand
ACAAATTGAAAATGTGCTTCAACAAGACCTTGAGCTGTTGAAAATTTTACTATAGAGTTTGAAAAATTAAAAAATTGATATGAATATATCAATGTTAAAGACTATTGAATACAGGCTCCAAGCTGAAAAGATGTCACTTGTGTGAAATACTCTTATAGATATAAAAATGATCCAAATCCAGCATTAATATCTGAGGTATTGAGCTTTTATACTTCGACTGTAGATTGAGAAACAGTAATTACTGATCGTGTTTGTGAAAAGAAGTATAAGGATGGAACATGAATTAGACCATGTCCTATTGAACCAGCCGCTAAATTTTGTGAAGGAAAAGTAAGATAACTAGACCAACTTGTCAATAAATAATACTCAATCCAAATGATCAATTTCGTGAAGGAGTATTCTTGCGTTGTATCAGTATGCTTTATGCATTTCTTTTTTTCATTGTAAAGTAGTGTATTCAACTACTACCATATCAACTCTTTCAACATCTCATCATACTCAAGGCAATGATAAACATCATTCTTCAGCGATTTCAGTTCCTGATGACTTTGATAATATGGTTGGATTTATCATAACTCCTTCCATAGTTTGCTTTCGTTTTTTTCCTTTCATGTTAAATTGAGTAAAAGCAAACATCCTTATTGTTCTTCAAACTTGAGGAGCTGCTATTCAAACACCATCATAAAGATGCATCAAAACAAGGAGATCTTCTCAAAATTGTTTTATTTCTGGTGTAATTTTCTCTATTTTATCGCATATAACTCTTAATTTTTCATTATCAGAACCTAAGACTAATGGATATTTCTCTTGCATTTCATTCATTAATTATTATATATGTCAATAGTAAAGTTTTCATGTTTTTAGAAAAAGAACATCAACGCCTTACTATAGAGAAAATAATTGCATTTCCTAGAAGAAAGAGTATCGTCATAAGTGTAGAATAGTGTTTTGCGATCAACTAAAATTTGACCTTGACTCGCAGACTAACTTTTCTATGATGTTGCCTATGTCGCTAAGAAATTAGTACATAATAACAACAAGGAAGAATGGCAGAGCGGTTGAATGCGACAGTCTTGAAAACTGTTGTCTCTTCACGGGGACCGTGGGTTCGAATCCCACTTCTTCCGCCACTTAATTATGAAAAACTTGACGGTTCAGAGAGCGTTACTATCACTTTGATATGCGTAGCTTAGAAGATCTCTTCTTAATGGAATCAATCACCTCTCTCTAGAAACTAGTTTATTAGTTACTTGCTATATGTCAGTACGAACATTCAGAAAATTATCAAAAAAACTACTATATAATACTAAACCCTTAATATTTCTCTGTATTTTTGCATATATTATTATGCAACCACATCGCTTTGTGGTAGATACGCAACATTATGATTCTGACTTAGTAAAAGCAGAATATGAAGAACTACTAGATAATGCTTCTGAACCATCAGATGCATCTATTCAGTTTGAGACATTAATAGTATGAGAAAATTGAGAAGCAACAATAACCTATCTTGTTGCAGCTTGAGATAGCCTTTGATCAATTGCTAAAAGTTTTTGAACAACATCAAAAGCAATTTCTGAAGCAAATAACATAGAAGATGCTGATAAGTTAAACCCATGACAAAAACTTGTTATCGATTACGATGACGGGGTGTTTGTTAACATACAAAATACTATGACTATTAGAGAGTTTGCTCACTATTATGAATTAGACAAGGCAGAACTCTTAAGTATGAACTATTTTGAAGACGAAGAGTTAAAGCTTGAAGAAGGTCGGCAAGTTGTAGTACCTCTCAATCAAATAGAAGCTGAAAAAAAATGACTAATAGAAAAAGAAGCATTTGTTAAATTAGACTTACCAGAGCCAAAAGAAGAAGTTATTGTACAAGAATTAAAAGAAGAAGATATTGAAACTCGTAGACCTACTCGTGTTGAACAAAAACTTCTCGCGGCGCAAGAGCCTAGTGAAGTAATTGATGAAGTTCCTAATAATGCGGCTGAAGAAAATACAAATACTGAAGATAAATGATACGAACAGATTGTTATTAGTGCAGAACAAACAGAAGCACATCTTGAAAACTTAAAAAAACAAGAAGAAGATGCAAGAATCGCTGCTGAAGAAGCTAAGAAAGCTGCTGAAGAAGCTAGAATTGCTGCTGAAGAAGCTAGAAAACAAGCTGAAATAGAGAAAACTGCTGCTGCTAAAAGGGCTGCTGAAAACGCTAAACAAAGAGCTGAACAAGCTAGAAAAACTGCTCAATTAGAAGCTAAGAAAGCACAAGATCAAAGAAACGCTAGACAGGCAGCACAAGAGCTAGTTCCTGTATCATGTTCATCAAATCAATGTGCTCATAAATGAAAATGTTGGGCAAGACCGACTAATTGATATTGTGCTGAAACAGACCCAGGTAATGCATGGTTATGTAATGCTTGATTTGTAGAATACAATTGATGATGTGTAGATAAAAATAATATACCAGCGTCAACTCCTCGTGTTCCTACTGGAACTACATCACAACGATATTTCAATCCACATAAGGTAGATTCAAATGTTTACTGACGATGACCATGACATTGTACTGCTATGGCAGCATATATGTGGTCACAAAACTTTGGTATTCGTATTAGAGATTACTGGACTGGTAATGCTAAGAATTGGTTACAATGAGCTAGAAACGCATGATTTATTGTAAATATGACACCTGCTGTATGATCACTTATGGTTACATGAAATGGTTACTGAGTTCGATGATCATACTGACATGTTATGTATGTTGAATCTGTAGATAGAGCAAATTGAGTAGTAACTGTAGTAGATATGAATTATAAATGAACATATATTGCGACAAGACGTACTCAAGCAATAAATGCAGCAAGATGATTCATTCATCCTACAAGAAGATAAATTAGGATAAAAAAATATAGAAATAAAAACATTGAGAAAATAGTATTTTTTACTACACTCAAAGACAGTTTATTCCCGTTTTTTCATATTCTTAAATTTGCAAATGCGAAAGAGTCGTAAAAAATCAGTATACAATAAAAATACAATGCCATGATATTCTTCTTGATGATCTAAAAGAACAAGAAGAAAAAATAATGATTCACGAAAAATGTGGGCATGGGTTTGTTGAACTATATTTGCTATACCACTTGTTATTTGATTAACTTGGTTTTACCTAAATATTATTAGAAACTTACCAGATATTAGTGAAATTCAAAATTTCAGCTTTAAACAAGCGACAACAATCACTGATAAAAATTGAGTTGTTCTCTATAAGCTATTTGAAGAAAACAGAGATTATATTCCATATGAAGAAATTTCACCAAACTTCGTAGAAGCTCTAGTAGCTATTGAAGATCAAAGATTTTGGGAAAACCCATGAGTAGACTGGAAATGAACATTAAGAGCAGCAATTACGGATATTACAAAAGGGAAAACTCAATGATGATCTACTATTACGCAACAGCTAATTAAAAATATCATGCTTTCCCCTGAGAAAAAAATAGAAAGAAAGCTAAAAGAAATTATTCTGGCTGTAAAAGTAAGTAGTTACATAAAAAGTGATATAAAAGATAATTATAGTAATCTATCAAAGAAAGAACTTGATATAAAAGTAAAAGAAAAAATTCTTGAACTCTATTCAAATCTTATCTTCTTATGAAATAATTCATACTGAGTCGAAACTGCATCGAATACGTATTTTTCTAAAAGCGCTATAGACTTAAGTATACTAGAAGCTTCTATTCTTGCTTGATTGCCGCAAGCACCATCAACGTATGATCCTTACACAAATAGACAAATTCTTATGTGATGATTAGAAGTTACTGATACTACATGAACTCCTGCAGAGGTTGATGAATGATTACAAAAACTTATCTATGAAAAAATTAAAGATAGTATAGATAACGCTAATTTCACTTTTAAAAGAGATGATACTGCAATCATAGAATTCTTTAAAGGTCTACTATCTTTCAAGATCACAAATTGATGACAAACATATCAAGTTACTTATAAAACGTGAAGAAAAGATTTTGTTCTTGCCAGAATGTATGAAGAAGAATACATTACTGAAAATGAATTTAAGAAAAACTTCTACAATGGTCTAACTTATACATTTAGTCGTTGAAAAGTTGAAATAAAGGCCCCTCATTTTGTTTTTTGGGTAATAAAATTACTAGAAGAAAATTATGATCAAGATCTTCTTCGTAAAGAATGACTTACTATTAAAACCTCTCTAGACTACCAAGTACAAAAAATGGCTGAAGAGTCTATTACAGAAAATCTAGAACACTTAGATTCATATGAGGCATGAAATGC
>CALLUT010000132.1 GCA_938010495.1 Candidatus Absconditabacterales bacterium | reverse complement strand
AACTGCCATGTTTCTGTTTCTAGCTTGAGATCACGGGATAATCTTTCTGAGATTTCGTTGAGTTCTATTTGTTTTTCGGCTGTTACTTTGTTTTCCAGCACTTCGATCATTTGTTGAGTTCTGAGCTTACTAGTATCCATACTTCCACTAGCATCAAGAATTTTTCTTTTTCTTACCTTTACTATTTTTAGTTCTTCTTCTTGTTCTATTTTGTTTGTTTGGAATGAATATGATTCTGCAATTCATGCAGTATGATCTACATAGAGTTGAACTGGGTCCATAAGGAAGTCTCATTCTATTACAGGATAACGAGGAACTTCTCTTTCTTTTATTCTACGACTTACTACTCTATCAAATATACTTTTTAGTGCTTCCTCTAGGGTTTTGTGTTCTGATTTTCATTCTTTAAATAGAGGATTTTCGAGCTCAGATATTTTTTGTAAGTCTTTTCGAAATTCTTTCATGAATTTTGCTAATCTTTTTATCTCACTATCTGAGAGTTGAGGGTACTTTCGTCTCAGTACTTTTTCATCTTTATCTTCTTGTTCTTTTTTGTTATCCTCCTGTTTTATTGCTTCTGCTTGAGAATTAACAAGTTCTTCAAAATCTTTTACATCTTGCGAGCTATTTTCTCAGTCTTTTCAACTTTCTCAACTTTCTCAGTTTTCTCCTGGAGTATCTTTTTCTCAACCAGATAGCTCTTCGTACATGCTTTCGAAGTCATCTTCATTTTGGTTAGGGCTTACCTCACCGTAATCTGCTTGTTGGTTTCACTTCTTTCATTCTCAGCCTTCTCCATCTGTTTTTCATCCTTCTGAATCACCTCACTCTCAACTTTCTCAGCTCTCTCAACTTTCTCAGCCTTCTCCTGGGGCATCTTCTCATCCATCATCAGCATTTTCTCCATTTTTATTTTCTTCCTCTTCTTCATCTTTGTTACTATCTTTAGGATCTTTCTTGTTTCTTGGATCATTTGGATCTTTCGCTGGAGTCGCATCAAAACGAACCCAATTTACACCATCCCAGACCATCGTCCAACCATGTCCATTTGCAGATGATAGATATGAGTTCCCATTTTTTGCAATAGATTGTACATGGTGTCATGTTGCAAGTTTTGCCGGTATATCTATGTGACGAAGCATAGCAACAAACAGAGCATTTGCACTATAACATTCTAAATGACTAGAGCTATCTAAATGAAAGAAATAATCCGAACCTGTAGATATATCTTGTAGATGTTTTTGGAGTTCCATAGCAAGATTATTTGTTTCTTGCTGATCTTTTCCTGGAGGGTAAAAGTGAGTTGATGTGATATAATTTCGTATCATTCTGATCTTCTCACGCATGTTTGTTTCTTGTCTTGCTAGAGCAAGAGTATCCATTGCTTGAGAAGATAAACTATTGTTGAAGAGCTTTTTTGTATCTACACCTTCTGGATGTGTTTCTTGAAAATTATTTATTTTTGCAAATTGTAGTTCTACTTCTGTTCTCCCATGGTTTTCAAAAAAGAAGTTACCCAAGTTGTCTTCAAGTATTATTCATCCAGCACCTTTTATCTGTGATCTGTTTATATCTATAGCATAACCATATGGTGTAGGTAGACTTTTTAGTTCTGGATTTATAAACTTTGCTTTAAAACTATAGTGTTTTCCTGTAAATCAAACAGAGGAGATATTTTTAGATTGTGGGGAAGTGTTGGTCCATTTGAGTGTTGCTGGATTAAAAATACTCTTCTGATCCATGATAAAATACCCTTGGAGTCAAGGAGATATTTCTATACCTTGATTTTTCTTTCCTCATTTTTCAAAAGATCATCACTCTGGAGTACTATATGTATCATTGTATCCTCCTGCACTTTCATCTGAGTTTATATTTTTTTCTTCTTGTGGTTCTGATTCTACTTTATCTTCATCTTTTACGTCTTTATTATTTGATGCATCTCATTCTGCTTTATTATTTGTATCATCTTCTTGGAGATTTTCTGCTGACTTCTTAGTTTTTTCAATAATATCTTCAATAGTATCTTTTGCTGGTTTTGTATTCTTCCAGTTTTTTTTATCTTGAGAAAGAAAATACTCATATTGAGGAAGGATATATGTATGAATCAATGAGAGTCTACTATCTTCGCTGATTCTTGGATCAATCAGCTTTGAAAGAATACTATTGCTTTTCAGTCCTGATATAATAGTTTCAACTTCTTGATCAGATATACTTTTTCATGAGATAGCAAGTAAGAATTGTATATGTTTGGGAATGGGATCATATTTTGACTCAAGCTTTGTGACTTGAGTTTCTACAGCTCATTGGAGCCTGTTTTTATCTACAGGGGCTATATGGGTTCTATATATTCCTATGTGCTTATAAATAAAATTATAGAAAAATTTATAGTATCCATTTGAGAAGTTTTTAAAGAACTTTGTAAGTTCTTTTGCTTGCTTTCCAGAAGCTTTTACTTTTCACAAAGAACGAACAGATTCTATATGTCATATCAAATGCGAGAGATAAGCTTTCTCTCTTTTACTAGGTATATTATCTGTATCAAGGGTAATCTCTATTTTTCATGAGATTATTTTTACTTCAAAAAATCATTTTTTTACCTTTCCTTTTTTAATGGAGGTTCATTTAAAGAACTTTCAAATCTCTCCTGAGAAATATTCAAGAGTTTCTTTTTGTTGAGTTGATATTATTTCTCCTTTTCTCACAAATTTTAACTTTATATATAATAAGAAACTATTTTATTTATAATAAATATTTTATATAGA
>CALLUT010000131.1 GCA_938010495.1 Candidatus Absconditabacterales bacterium | reverse complement strand
AGACCATAAGGTTTAAGTATCTTTCTATTATCTTCATTTTCTTCTACTAATCATCTAGCAATTCATAATCTCATTGCTTCAGCTTGACCCATAAGTCAACCACCTCTAACAACGATTTCAGCATCATATTCCTTGTCTTTTTTTGGTCAAAGAATAGTCAAAGGATACATAATATCTTCAATCATATATTCATGACCTCAGAAGTACTCTTTGAGTGGGATTTGTTTCCCAGCTTTTCTTACAGTTATTTTTCAGCTACCTTTAGGAAACAGTTTAACTACTGCACTTGAAGATTTTCTTCTTCATACGGTACCAAAGTATTTTTTAGCGTTTGCCATCTAGACTAATTAAAAGTAAAATTATTATTCTTGAGATTCTTCTTCTTTAGGTTCTGATTTTTTAGCTGGAGCTTTTGTTGATACTCAATCCAAAGATTGTAAGTTCTTATCGTCGTATGGATGTGCTGTATCAAGATATAGCTTCAATCTAGCCATTCTTATTTTTCTTTGTTTATTTTTAGGTAGCATTCCTCTCACAGCAAGTTCTAAGACTCTAAGAGGTTTGTTTTCTCTCATCCATCCCAATGTGAATGTTTTAAGATTACCTTTATATCAACTATATCTATAGTACTTTTTAGTAGCCAACTTGTTTCATGTAACAACAATCTTGTCTACATTTGTCACTACAACATAGTCTCAAGTATCATGGTGGTCTGCATAGTGAGGCTTATGTTTACCTTGAAGCTTTTTAGCTATTTCTACAGCTAATCTACCCAAAGTCTTTCCAGAAGCGTCAACAGTCCATCGATGTCTATTTTCTTTTTGCCAATCTGGATGTACCCAAACTGTCTTATTTAGATCTGTTGTTGTAAATTGCATTTTCTGATTGATTAAATAAAGGTGAAATATCTTGTTGTTTATCAGAGTTTTACAAGTACTTTTTCAGCACCATCTCAAGCTCTAAATCACATTTTGTAATTATGAACAAATCAAGTTTTCTTTCATTCCTGAATGAATCTTGGTAAAAGTTCATTAACAACCTTTTTCCCAGCTGTTTCAGTATATAGAACTGAAGTAACATATCTGATTGATTCTCTTTTCGCGTCTTTTTCATCTCTAGTAGTATTTATACGTACCAAACGTGAAAAAAAGTGATCAGTAAAGGCTTTAAGAGACTTAGATCTCTTTATAGTTGTTTCCATTTTTCAATTTTCTACCAAGTTAGTGAGCATATTTCTCAAGACGGTAGTAGTTTTCATAATACCAGTATTGAGCTCTAGTACTCTTTTATGCTTGTGTCTCATAAGTATAAGTTACAGATTAAATGTGTGAGTATACTCACTTACTATCCTTCAAGGCTTTTTCACATATTTGCCAATGAATCAATAATTTCATCAACAGCTTTTCTTCAAATTCATTTCATACTCAGTAATTCAGACTTTCTTTTCTTCTCAAGATCTTCGACATATAATACTTCATTTTTGATAAGAGCATTTCTTGTTCTTTCTGATAAAGGTAGGGCATCAATTGGTATAGTTTTAATATTCATATCTTCTACCATCTTATCGGCTGTATCTGCAATATCATAGTAATCTACTAATAGAGATCTATCGATATATACATCATCAAAGATAAATAATTTAGCATATGAAGCTACAACCTCACCAGCAAATGAAAGAAGTTCTTGAGGTTTAATCTCAGAAGAGATAGTTTTAACCTCTAAAATAAGCTTATCTTTCGAATTTCCAGAGAAATCATCAATTACCTTTTCTACTTCATAAGTAACATACTCAACTGCTTTAAAATCGTTATCTATAAGCAATATATTTGTATCTTGACTATCTTCTTTTTCATCACGAGCTCTCAAGAAATCTAATGAGTAATATCCATATCACTTCTCTAGTCTAAAATCTACTGCTAATTCAACTGAAGGATCAGATATTTCAAGAAGATATACATCTTCGTTGATTATTTCAACTCCACTAGGAAGTTTAAGATCCGCAGCAGTATATTGACCATTACCTTTAAATCTTTGAGAAATTCGTTGTACTTTTTCTACATTTTCATCTACTTTAAAACGTAGTTTTTTAAAGTTTAACATAATATCAATTACTGATTCTTTTAAACCATCAATCACGTGATATTCATGTGATGCTCCTTTAATTTTTAGACCAGTGATAGCTCATCATGCGCTGTATCCAAGAATTGATCTTCTTAGAGCATTTCACAATGTATGACCAAATCAATTTGGTAAAAACTGTAATTCAAAGCGTGATGTAGTTGAATCTATGTCATCAACAACAATTTTGGGTGTTCCAATAAATTTTTGAATATCCAACATCTACAATAATGTGCAAAATAAAAGTATATTGATATGTATTAAGCTCTAGCGTAGAATTCTACCACCTTCAATAAATCCACTGGTGCACTAATTTCGTCTGGATTAGGTAAATCCATAACTTCTATTTCAAAAGTCTTTTTATTTACCTTTAACCATCCAGGAATAGTAACTCATCACGCAGCAATTGGTGACATGCTATATAGTGGTGAAGATTGTAATTTGGCTCTTAAGCTTATTTTATCTCATGCTTTTACATAAGTAGAAGGAACATTATGTTTCACTCCATTTAGTTGAAAATGTCCGTGAACAACAATTTGTCTAGCTTGCATAATAGTATTAGCAAATCATGCTCTAAGCACAATAACGTCCAATCTTTTTTCCAAAAATTGCATTACAGCCTTATCATGAGCTAATCAAGTATTTTTAGCGAAAACTGATGCTGTTACCGTAACAATTTTCTTAAATTGTTTCTCTGTCAATAGATACATTCTCTTCAAAACTTGCTTATTTCTAAGGAGTTTACCATATTCAGAGTATCTAACGTTAGATGCACCATGTTGTCCTGGCACAGATCTTCTTTTTCTTACGTCATATTTTGCAGGGCCAAAGAGATTAATCCCTTCTCTTCTACATAATTTGAACTTTGGTCAATTATATTTCATATAAAAATAGTAATTAAAGTAAATGAATTTAGAAATAAGAATTTAGATGCAAAATGGTTGTCTCATCTAATTTCCGAATAGTATATTCTAATTTCTAATTACGCTTTCTTCTTTTTCTTTTACAACCACCATGTTGGATTGGTGTAGCTTCTTTTATCCATAAGATATCTACTCATCAGACATCATTAATTCATTTGAATGTACCATCTCTACCAAGACCAAGTCATTTTGCGATAATTCAAATTTCTTTGAGTCACATATTTTCCTTAGCTTCTTGTATAAGACTCTTACATAACTGTTCTGCAGCATATGGAGTACTCTTTTTTGCTCACTTAAATCACAATGTTCAAGTTCATCATCACAAAACTCTATTTCCTTGAGTATCTGTCAAAGTAATATGAGTGTTGTTTGAAGAAGTCTTTATATGTAAGATCCCTGATGAGATCTTAATATTTTTCTTCTTTTTCTTAGCTGTTGCCATAAATGTTTGAACGTAATAAATAAATTATTTATAAGGGTAATATTATTTCTTAAGTACTGGTCTAACTCTTGATCTTCCAAG
>CALLUT010000130.1 GCA_938010495.1 Candidatus Absconditabacterales bacterium | reverse complement strand
AATAAATTCAAGATACATTGGATCATCATATAAGCAAGTTTACAAACAGAAACGGTTCTGCTCCAGAAGGAATAACCTACGAAAATATCCAAGCTCGTATTAGATGAGAAATTCTTATGCAAGAATCAAATAATACTCCTGGGAGCATGATAATAAACAATTCAAACAAAACAGAAATGCTTCTAGGATATGGGACTCTTCATGGAGATATGATCTGAGCATTTAACCTCATATGAGATATAAATAAAAAAGAAATCTATGAATTAGCAAAATTTATTAATAAACAAGAAAAAAACGACGTAATACCCTCAAATATTATTACCAAAAAAGCATCTGCTGAACTTAATGTTGATCAAGTTGACCCATTTGACTATCCACGTGTTTCTGACGCTGTAGATGAATTATGAAATTGAAAAATGCCACAACAAGTAATACTAGATCATAATATAACATTAGAAGAAGCTACTGATTTTGCGAGAAAAATACGTTTTAGTGAATACAAGCGCAGAGAATACTACCCAATGATCTTAAAAATGAAGCAAAGACACATGTGATTATGAAGAAGATACCCAGTTGCAAGAGGTGTATAATTTTTATTGATAACCATAAATATTATGAAACAACTAACCTACTTCCCAATTCTTGATGGAGATTATTGAAGCATAAAAAAAAGAAAAAAACTAGATCGTGTGAACGATTTTATAGGAAAAGAACTAGCCACAGTTATGACACTAGCAAAATCTCCAAAAGATGCTGATCTAGTAGTAGTATGATGAGGTGATGGATTTATCTTACAAATAATGAGAAAGTACAAAGACCTTAATACTGCATTCTTTTGAATAAATGCATGAACTAAATGATTTTTGATGAATCATATCGAAAATATTGATACCATGCCTCAATCTTTCAAAGAATTTGAACTTGTTGAAATTCCGGTTATTCCAGTAACAACGAGATTAAAAAATTGACAAGAAGAAACAGGGTTTTATCTAAATGAAGCTCTTTTATGATGACATGTCTCTGATTTTTTCAATTTCAAAGTCTCATTAGAATCAAAAGAGATTATTATTCCTTGATCATGACTTGTTGTAAACACCCCAACATGATCCACATGATACGCAGCAAATTTAAAACAACCAATTCTAGATTTAGCTAGTAATATGCAGTGATTAGCGTGAATTTGTACTCAATGATTTGATTACTGATATCTTGAACCTCAAAAAATAGACATATCTGACAGCAGATGAAGAGATACATTAGACCTAATATTAGACTGAAAACATTGAATGGTATTTTCTGATATAGATAGTTTAACCGTACACCCATCTACTCAAAAAATTACAATTGCATTTACTAAAGAACAGAATTTTCAAGATAGAAGGGTTCTCCTTGCACAAGAATCAAATTGAAATGTTATAAAATAAATTTTATTTCACACACTATAACTATGAAAAAACTAAACACTTGATTATTTATATCTCGCTTACAACCTGCTCATTCTGGTCATCTTTCTGCACTAAATCAAGCGATATCACAATGAGTAAATGACATTATATTATGAATCGGTTCTGCGGATAAAGAAATGACTCACAACAACCCTTTTTCCTTTGATCAAAGAAAATGATTTGCCACTGCTTTAGCAAGCGAGCTAGCCAAAAATCATCCTGAAATAAATGTATCAGTACATCCAATTATAGATTTTTGAAATAATGAACAACGAAAAAATTATATCTCTAGTTCACTTCCGTCATTTGATACTATTATAACATGAAATCCGATAATAAAAGAAGTTATATGAATAGACAAAAAAATTATTGTCCCAAATCATACTGATATGCCATATAGAGGGACTCATATTAGACATCAAATAATGAATGAAAATCGAGCTACAATTAAACAATCTGTTCCTCAATTAGTAATAGATCATTTACTAGCAATTGATGCTCCACGTATCATGAAAACTATAAACAAATTACAGCCACAACAACCAAAACTAGCGACTGATATCATAACTATGTATGAATGAAATTTTGTTCTTATAAAAAGAACATATGCTCCTCATTGACTATCTTTAGCATGATGAATGCTAGATCCATGAGAAAGACTTCGAGAATGTGCTAAAAGAGAAGGAGAAGAGGAATTATTTCAAGAAAATGATGCACTAAAAAACATTAAAATAACCTCTCAACAACCCCTTCGAATTAATGATGATCCAGAAAGAGACCCAAGATGACGTGTAATATCATTTGTTTATCAATGAATAATTCAATGATGAACCCTCTCAGCAAGCAGTGATGCCGATGCGATAGCATGAATTCAACTCATTAATCCAAATAATATTGAATCTATCCCAGATGAGGATTTTGCTTTCTTAGATCACAAGAAAAGTCTATTAAGATATAGGGATATGTACTTATAATAAGTATTGACATTTGTTGTAATTTATATATTGTATTTCTATTTAAATGATAAGAAAAACATGAAAAAACTACTTATCCCAGGAAGACATCTTCTTCACACAAACACTCAACATAAACTCTTAGAAGATACTATCCAAAAAAGATGAGATATTTCTAGTATACTCTTCGCTACAACATCAGCGAACCATACAAACACAAAAAGAAATCCAGTATGATTTCATAGAAGAGTTGAAGGTACAACATGATTTAGTACAGATCTTTCTGTGCCAGCATATATTTATCCAATAAATGATATCTGACACTCAGATGATTTTTGAAGATATACTATCGAAACAATCAAAGTATTAAGTCAAAATGAGTGATTTCCTCAAGATATCACACCAGAAAACACAATTATTTGATGTTCATCGCCAGAAGTAATTAAACTCTATGAGAAACTATGATATGAAGTATTAAGCTTAGAACGAGATAAAGAAAGTGAGTCTCATAAAGCACTACTACCATGGCAGGTACTTGAACATGCAGTAGACGTAACATTACAATGAAAAAACGCATTCGAAGATGATATTATACTTTCAAACATGCATAAATCATCGTATGATATGTATAAAAAATATAACTATTTCAAATTCATTAGTGAGTTGCATCAAGATAAGATCTTAATGGAAGATTGAGACTTAACTGAGGCAAGAGATTATAATACATACTGAAGATCATTTGAAGATTGAGCTAAAAGAAAATTTGATTCAATAAATAAAAACATCCAACCATGAAAGATTGTTGATTTATGATGTGCAACAGGATGACTTCTAAAAGAGGTAGCAAATGATCCTCGTTTTCATGATTCAGATCTCTATTGAATCGATATAGCTAGACCTTTTATTGTAGAAGCAAATCATAAAAAAGAACAATGAGCATTTAACACTGATAATATTCGATTTTATCAAAAAAATGCTATTGATGATAAAATATTTCCTGATAATAGTATTAATACATTTTCAACAGTAGCACTCACCCATGAGATCATTTCATATGATAGTAGAAAAAAGTTAGATCATTTCTTAAAAAATATGCATGATCAACTAGTATCATGATGAGCGTTGCTAAATTTTGATGTTATTTGACCAGAAAATTGAGAAGAGAAAATATTTGCAAAACTAGAAACAAAAGACTGATCTCAATTTGATAAAAAGGAATTTGATATAATTATGAATAGATATAATGCATTAATTAAAAAATGATCAGACAACATAAAAGAAGCTAAGACACTACTTAGTGATTACATACAATCCTTGTCAACATTTTGAAAACTCAATGTTTTCCAAGAAACATTTAGACAGGAACAAAGAGAAGAAAAAATTAAGTTTGATCTGAGACGAGAAGAATGATTAATAAACATCAAAAAATCAGATATATACGAATTTCTTAGCAAAAAAGATTACCCAGATAATTGGATGAGTGAAATGAATGAAAAATTTTGTTCACTTGCATGCTCAGATCGACAAGAGATATTAGAAAGTCATTGATTCGAAGCTACTGTTGAACCAATTAAAAATAAATGGATTCATGAAAATAGATATGAATGAAAAGTCAGTCTTTTTAAGATGAAAGATGATATGGAAATGTGAGAAAAAATCCCATTTGAAGAAACAAACGTTAATATAGTTGCTAGAAAATCTAAATAAATTATTTATACATAATATATTAAATACAATGAACCGAAATCGAAAAAAATCATTTAATGATAGAGAACGACCAAAAGAAAATTATAAATCGTGATCCACTTGTAAAAAAGTTAGTCAAAAATTTGCTTATTTTCTTACTTCACCAAAAAATAA
>CALLUT010000129.1 GCA_938010495.1 Candidatus Absconditabacterales bacterium | reverse complement strand
ATCAACTACTATCTCATCAACTACTATCTCATCAACTACTATCTCATCAACTACTATCTCATCAACTACTATCTCATCAACTACTATCTCATCAACTACTATCTCATCAACTACTATCTCATCAACTACTATCTCATCAATTACTATCTCATCAACTGCTATCTCATCAACTGCTATCTCATCAACTGCTAGATGAACTAGAGTTAGCTGATCATACTCAACAACTTCATCATGAACATCATCAACTACTTGATGAACTAGAGGATGAACTACTTGAACTAGAGGATGAACTACTACTTGAACTTGATGATGATGAACTGCTTGATGAGCTACTACTAGATCCTCCTTCTTCACAAAATGGATCTTCAGAACAATCATCATCATCACAGTCAACTAATTCATCTCAATCATTATCGACTTCATCATCGCATACTAATTCTGCTTGAGTTCATCATCATGTATTTTGAGCGAGCAACGGAAGTGTCTGGTTTATTGTCGATGTATTATTAAATCCATTATCTAATAATACAGAGATTCTTTCTGATAATACATTAACATATGAACGAGTTTCTTCATATCTTAAGTCATTCATTTGTAATTCTACTGCAGAATTATTTTCAAGAGCATTACTATATCAATCAACAACACCTTTATTTAGAGTTAAGTAAGTTTTTAATGGATGTTCTTGATTACGAATCATTTCTTTTGTTGCTGCGTCAGTCTCATAGAGTGCTGTACCAAATTGTCTATTATTTGTAGTATCTGAAACATTGCTGAATACAACCAACGTATCTAGAAAAGCATCATAATCCTCATATACTAATTTCTTTTGATCACGAATAGTATCATACTGCTCTATAAGATATTCTTGCATATCTACTCACACTCTTTCAAGTCATTCATAATTAGGAGTTACTAATGGAGTACTCTCTAAAACATTTTTTATTCTATCTGATTGATCATGATAAATATGAAGATCTTGACGACTCTTAATAAACGCTAATCATTCAAGTAGATTTTCTCTAACATCTTCAACTTCTCATCAAACGTAGAATTTACTTCTTTCTTTCTCAATATGTGCAGCAAGCTGATCATCAGTTGGTATTGCTCATCCAAATCAATTTGAAAGATCAATTTCTATATCAGTTTCAATTCAGATATCATCTATAAGTCATATATTTCAATCTCCAACACTAGCAACTGCGCTTTTTACTTTTTGAGCTTTTTGTTCAACAAAGAAATTTCGATCAGCAACTACTCAGTCAACAATATCATATAATTGTCTAAAGTCGGCTTTTAGATCTACTAATGAATCAATTTTATAATCATATCATTCAATTGGTCCCGCTGGGATAGTGATTTGTAGTTCATCAAATGGAAGTACATCTTGTTTTCTCTGAGTCATTTGTTCAACTCTTGCTTTGATATATTTTTCTCTAACAAGACCTATTCATCATTTAAATATACACATAAATGAACCAATCAAATCTGCTAATTTTACAACAACTTTAATTACTGGACTTAATTTTGGAACTTTTGGAGCAGGTGGCAATGTCGGCAATCTCATTTCAAGATCGATCTCTAATGTTGGTAATTCAGGTAATGGAGGTGGTCTTGGTAAACGTGGAATTTGAGGCACAATCACTTCAAATTCTATTCATTTAGGAGTTGGTAGATCAGGTATTTTTGGTAAAGTAACTTTCTTTGGAACAAAACGGAATTGTGGTAATATAATATCTAATCATATGTCCACCTTAGAGAGGTCAATTTTTATATTTGGTAAATGGAATGGAGGAATTGGTAAAATAGGAAGATCAACACATAAGAATTTCAACTTACATGAATAATAATCATAACTATCTTGCCTACATTTAGAACATTTTGATTGTCGTTTGACCGTAAAATCAATAAGCAATTGCCATGTTTCAATAATTCACTTCAAAACGACAATGAAGTCTACCCAGGCTGAGAACCTATTTGCATTATTTTGTAACCATCATGTAATTTCTCATACAAATTGTTGAGCAAATCATATTATTTCTGCAACATATTTATCTGATGCATGGAGTAATTCATATATTTGTCATGGTAATTTTTTATAGAGTTTTAATATTGCAAGATTTGTTTCAACTCATTTAAGAGCTCTTTCCATTTGAGTAATTGCATCAGTATCTACCAGGGTAATCCGTCAATCTTCTTGATGAGATTGCCATTCAGCAAGAATTTTTTTATTCCTTTCTAACCATGACTTCAAATGAAATTCATACCTATCTAAATCTTCTTGATAAATAAATGGTATAAGAATTGGCACATCTCTTTCTTCAAAATCTACCAATGGAATGTTATCAAAGTATGATGCTATAAAATCAAATGGGTTACCAATATTGTTTGTCATTGACTCAAGCATAGCATGTGGTGGTAACACATTCTTGTTTTTTTCTTTAGGATCAGAAGATAAACTTGCTCATCATACTTCAGTTGTTTTACTTGTTGCAGCTTCTGCATTATCAAATCAATACTGGTATGAAAAACGATCATCATCAATATCTTGTATATCTTCAAAATTTTCTGATAACATATCAATTCTTGGAAGAACAACATCTATCTGCATATTCAAAGCATTGTTTGCAAAATATCTTGTTTGGTTTTCAGTCCATTTTCTAACAATACATTGAACAAGTCATTTTCATGTTCCTCATTCAATCTTTAAATCAAATGTTTCTCATCACTTCAAATAGCTTGTTCATTGGGTTTGTTGTGTCATTTGAACACTCTTAGGTTTCCCTGGAACAGACACTGGTCATCATAATACTGGTGAAACTACAGGACTTGCATCTTGTTGTTTCCAATCACATGTTCCTGTACGATACAGATCCATATGTTCTGGTGTTATTATGTCTGTTGCTTCTCATTCTCAACTATTTGCTGAAGTAATTCTCGTAGGTAGCGGTGGATTATTATCTTCTCATTCACCATAACATTGTCCTCAAGGCATACTTCATGCAATCACCAAACAGTTTCATCACACATCTCAAATCGGTGCAGGAAGTTTTACTGTATCATATGGAGCAAAACATAATGATAATCAAACTCATCATGATGTTGTCATCGTTACATATGCTCTAATTACAGATGTTGATGATTCAGATGTTCCAAAAGGAGGTATTCATCATGCCCCAGGAGGAGAAGGCGGCCAAACTGGTAATACAGCGACATCAGTTGGGAAAGCAAAAATTGGAAGTCATTTAAAGTGTGGGAAAAATTTTGGAATTTCAGGAGCCTTAGGTTTACAACCAAAAATATGAAAATCTCATGGAGAAAGAAGATCATTATTAAATGGAATAGGTAAACCAAATCAACAACTTTTCTTACCAAACGTTGAGGATCAACATTTCAAATCTGAGAAAGAAACATCTTCAAACATACCAAGTGAATCAAATCATATGAGATCCAATCATTTAACTGGAAGTTTCCATAGACGTTCGATAGTCTCTTCTGCTAGATTTTCAAAGTATTCATTATATTGCGTAGCATCTATTTCAAAAGATCATCATCATCATTGTAATAGTGTATTTATCGCTGTCTTTTTCCAAGATTCATATCAACTATTTGATAGTTTTGTTGGCACTCATATCATTTCTTCAAGTGGACCTAAGTCAGTATTGTGTTCAATAATTTCTTCAGTTTCATCACGTTGATCACTAAAATAATCGGTATACTCTTGTGTCTTCTCATCTAAGAATGGTTGCAAATCAACTTCTTCTTCTCATGGAGAAAATTCCCAATACTTCTTATAACAACCATCATCTGAGTATGCCCTAATTTTTTTATCCCATCATCATTGAGCATATACTGGTGATCATAATCAAGCAACAGATTGGTCAGTTGTTCATCTAAATAGTTTTTCTTCTTCCGTCTCTATATATATGTGTACATATCCATCTCAATCATATTGGGCTTCAAAAGAAAATGTAGCAGCTCAATTCATTCCATGTACTAAGAACTCATATCAATTACCAATGTTCCAATTTACTTCTCATCATCATAGTGATCATTCAAACGAAGGAATTCATCAAAATTCATCTCTATATATAATCCATGGCCCATCTAATTTTTCCCAATACTTCATATTTGTAGCACCTTCTGGAGTTATAGACACTGTCACTCTCACCATATCTCATTTTTGAAGATCTCATCAATCAAGATCCATAAATGATTTCACTGCATCAAACTTTGGTCATTCTGGGTAGAGGTCGTTTGCACGTATTCAATATTTCGTTTCTCAAGATCATCTTTCTTCGTCAGGAAGAAGGCTATCTGGAACTTCCAACACATAATCAATTTTCTTTTTTGCTAATTCTAATAACATTTCTGGATCTCATACAGCTTTTGCTCCATCTATAGATTCTTCTACCATTTGATGTGCAAGTTCTTTAACTATATCTTTTGGTAACTCTTCAAAATCTATATCGGCATATTGACTTAATTCTGGAGCTGGAATATCTAATTCAATATCACCAAGAGGTTCAAGTTGATCCCAAGAACGAAGACTATAGTCTTTTATTGGTCATCATAGTGTTGCTCCAAATGATTTAATTAGTTGTTGATTTAATCTTCAACGCCGTCACTCATCACATGAAAATTGGTCGAGAGACAAGTATGAAGGTTGTGATCATCATCATCAATAAAATACTTTTAGATCTCAGGTTGTATCTAAGGTGATGATATCAAGCCCTCATCCATCTAGATCTGTCGCAAATAATTGTCTCACTTGTGCTGCGTTAAACTCTCAATTCGGAATATCTAAACAAACAGGTGTTCAATCAACTTCAATTTGTCACTCATTATTCATGTATGCTCTTAATTTATCAGCTTTAGTATATACCAATATATCATCCCATCAATCTCAATTCATATCTCATAAATATGTTTCCTTAATTCAATCAGGAATAACAATAAGATTACCCATATCTTTGTACGGATTTTCTCATCAATAATTTTTCATTAATCTTAATGAACCATCTTTATACGTAATGATCATATCATCTCTTCAATCATTATCATAATCCATCATATCAACATCTTCAAAAGATGTTGTATCTGAAAAAATTACTTGTCCAAGTCATCAGTCATAATCTGTATGCTTAATTTTACGGTTATCTTCAATCCTCTTTAAAAATGGATCTCATATGTTCATAAGGAATAATCACCCAAATTGTTTCGTTGCATTACCAACACTCATTCATTGTGAAAAGTTTGTAATAGATGCAAATTCATGTCTAAATCAAACGTTATTGTTTGGATTTACAGAAGCCTCAATTGATTCAAAGATATCTCATCATCATGCTTCTTCTTCACTATCCAATAATATAGTAACAGCTTCTTCAGAAAGGTTACTATTTCATCATGGTAAATTTTCGATCGTATAATCACTACGATATAATTTTACATCTTTATCTAATTCATCTGTTCATCTATATATCCACATAGTTCAGATTTTTTTGTTTTTATAGGTAACAATCCATTCATCTCATCATCATTCAGGAAGACGTATAAAGATATCAGGATCCATTGTTCATGTAACAAAATCCACCATAACTTCGTCGTTATGAATTAATCTTCAATTACTAAACGATGATCAATCAGTCACACTATCTCATCAAGAAGGTGTATACACTAATTTGTTTGGTCTATCAGTGTATTCTTTTCATTCTTCTACAAAGTCAAATTCTGTATAAGAACCTATTCTTACTCTTCAAATTCATCAATTATATCACAACAGGTATACAATGTCTCATCACTCAGCAACGAGTTCTTTAACAATATTCTTCTTATCATTTACCGTCCCATCAGGATAAATTATTGATGCAACAATACGACGACTAGCTCTTGATCATCATATATTTTGATAGGTTGTAATTGAAAGTGTTTTAGTATTAGACAATAGCTCAGTTGTCTTACGAGCGTTTCAATGCTCTTTCCCAAACAAGTTCAAGTACATAACATTTATATCATCTTCAACTGCTTCAGGTCGAAGTGTTTCTCATACGTTTCATGATGCTTCTCAAAATGCATCTGATCAATCATTATATCGTCACTCTGGAGGGCCTTGTGTTGGTTCAGTATCCGTTGGACACATTCATCAAGTATCTTCTTCTTCCTCTTCTTCTTCCTCTTCTTCTTCCTCCTCTCAGTCTCAATCATTATCACCTTCTCATTCTAATCATTCTCAATTTCATCAGCTCGTATCTCATCAGCTCGTATCTCATCAGCTTGTATCTCATCAACTCGTATCTCATCAACTTGTATCTCATCAGCTCGTATCTCATCAGCTCGTATCTCATCAAATTGTATCTCATCAGCTCGTATCT
>CALLUT010000128.1 GCA_938010495.1 Candidatus Absconditabacterales bacterium | reverse complement strand
TTGTATATCTCACCCACTAAAATAGTGTCAACTCATAACTCTAAGCATACTATTATCGATATTACCATTAGTATTTCATACCATTATGGTTCTACCAACAGTACTTCTAGCGATTCATCATTTTATGATCATATTAGATTGATTATCACATCTGAATACAACTCATTCTAGACTTGGATCAACTAATACTCAATCATTTAGAACTCAATTAAACGTGTTTTCAGCATAATCGAATTCTAAATACATCGTAGATGAAGTATTTGATGAACACAATAAATTTTGAATGGATATTCATTTATCAAACTTTAAATATAGTTCTCATGAATTAGCACTAATGAATATTGCTCTATCAGATTCGTTATATATTTCAGCAACATAAACGTGCATAATAGTTCATGCTCATGATGGTCATATAGAGAATCATGTGTAGTTTATATCCTGTACAATTCTACCTCTACCTTTTATTGTACAGTAAGCACCATTTCTCGCTCTTAAAAAGAAGTTTCTAAGAGTCGTTCACGAAGATATTTCTATATGTAAATCATCATCAGTTGCCATATTATTTCCAGTCTCGTCATATTCTCATGGTCAGACAACTATTGTGTCTCCTGGTTGTCTGTCAAGGAATGCAACAGATATTGTCTGATATGGTTTATCTCTTCTTCATCTTGTTCAAGTACCATCATCTCAATAAACACTATCTACATATAATGTGTTTCATATATGATCTTCTACTATTGTGTTTATTTCTATCTCCGTTCAATTCAGAGTTTGCTCTTGATATACTTTTCTTGCTATATTATTAGTAGGCGTATCCAATCAATCACCTGTTATCTCTTCGTCATTATCTCATCTTAATCTATAAGAACTTACATTATTAGGTACTGTATCGTTTCATCATTCGCTTAAATTAGCGTCCAAAGTGAATCATTTGTCATATTCTCATACAACATCGAATCAAACCCCATTCCATCTAATAGTAATGCTTTCTTCGTCTTTATACAAAACAGCAGTAGCTACTCAATCTATTAGTTCTCATCAACTACCTTGTAGAGTAAGATCGTTATCTCATTCATTTTTTATAGTGATTTCTTGTCATACGACATAATTATTTCATGCAGGTATGGTATACACCTGTGCACCTCATGATGTATCTACGTCTTGTACGATCAGTTCTATAGACCTATCTAATGACATTTTTTGGATATAAGTAATAAAGTTTGTTGTTGTATTATATGGAAGCAACAACCCTTGTGAGCTGTTGCATATCTCAAATTAGAATTTGAAATGCCACACTGTACCTGTACCAGTATATACAAGAGTCATAGACTCTCCTTGTTTGTCAGCGTAGCTGAGTGCGATACCAGTATTAGGGTCTGTAAATGTAATTTTGTTTGTATCTGCGGCAGTAACTTTCACGAATGTTACTTCGTCACCTTCTGAGATACCTGCTACTACTGCAGGAGTAATAGGGAAGTCACCTGCTGAAGTATCAACTTTTACGATGATCTTTTTAGCTTCTGCAGGATTTAGTGTTTCAGTAAATGTTCCAGGAACAAAGAATGTGTCTGTTCCTCACGCAAGGTCAGTTGTACTTACGATTTGATTGATTTTTCCGTCTAGATCTAATGACATGAGTCTATAAATAATATGATAAATGAAATGGAAACAAGTGGCGTTGCCTCCATATAATACAACAACTAATTTAATTTAAATCAGGTACCCAACCAGGTCATAGACATAATATCTCACACGCTATCTGCAAACCCATAATTGAGAACACCATCATTATACTGCAAGCTTTCCTTTGCTAGTCATTGGACTTTTATCCTGAAGATAACTTCTTGTCACACCATTTTGAAACGGAAGAAATCGTTATCAATAACAACATCGCCAAAAGAAAGGTCTACATCAATATAAGTCTTTGACGCAGTCTGTAGTCCAATAGTGAATCCAGTCAAATTTACTGCACTAAGAACGTTCGTTTCGCAATATACCTCTTGTGTTGTTTTTGATTGACTACTGCAACAACAAACACTCCTTTGATATTTGCGTAATCCGCATTGACCTCAACACATATCTTTTTCTTATAAACTAAAAGCATCCGTATATTATACACGAATGCTTTATGTTCTGTCTATTGAGTGATGATTATTCTGAACTTCAGAACGCAACTTCTTCTCATTCATCTATACTCGCTATCGAGTGATTTGGGTCTAAGTATTCCAGTATAGAATCTATCAATACACCGAACTTCGTTAGACTATTATTTCTTTTATTGAGTCAAAGTATTCATGATACAGTAGTGTCAGGGTTTCCGAATTTATATCATTCTCACTTCTTGAATACTAGATCCAATAATGCAGGAGCGAGCGAGTTTCAGAACTGGTCCAGGCTCACTGCTACCGTATACAAATATCATCAAAGTCTATCCCTTGTAAATATACACCTGATTATTTGGTATATGAATCATATAGATCATATAATCGTTACTAGCACTATAGCTATCAACAATAGAATCAATCATACTATAGCGTTTACTTGTTTTTTTTCTTTCATTATATTACTGGTCAAATAAAGCTTGAAGCTCAACATCTCATATACACTTTCAGAAAAGAGGAACCAATTCACTCATTTTTTTATCATCAATCGTCACATAAACGTCACTTCATACTTCTCTAGTAATATATTCTCCTTCAGGTATTCCTGGGGTTCATTCTACGCAATGCACATCGAACTCTTCAATATCACCTCATTTACTAACGAGAAACATAGCTATTTGAATAGGTAAGTATTCTGATCATACTTCAAAGAAGTTATAAGCTCATTCAATGTGTGATTCTGATCAGCCCATATTAGCCTTCACGCTAAGAGCAAATATTTGCTCGTCGTATGCAGGGTTTCATAGTTCAATCATGTTAGAAGGTATTTTTACTAATGCCATTGTTACGAAATTTTAGTATATAAAAGATCCATTTCCAAGTTGTACAGATATCTAGTTCTTGTGTCAGTGGGTTTTCTTTGTACGATATACACCAATACTTGATCACCTTTTTCCATAGTAACTTCATCGAAACTCAATTCACATTCTTCAGGTACCAGGCTCTTCATTTCTCACTCGAACTTAGCCGTACCGATCAATACTCATTCATACATTCTACCTTTTGGGTTTTCTATCTTGTAGATCATGAAGTCTAAGACTATGG
>CALLUT010000127.1 GCA_938010495.1 Candidatus Absconditabacterales bacterium | reverse complement strand
ATCAGAGCAACAACAAAGTAACTAAACTACTACTTTGTAACATTGCAGTTACAAATGTTCATGTAGAGAGAGATTTAATTGCTCAGGTTGTATATTTTTCAAGATAATACTTCATTTTTTTACCTGCTAATGCCTTTATACCATCTTCAAATGTTTCCATTCAAAACAGAAGCAATCAAATTCCAGCAATTAGCATTCGTATATCAAATTCCATATTTCATCCACAAGGTAAAATTATTTCTTGATTAATTTTCTAATTTGAGTTGTTTGAAACTTTTTAAGTTGCTTTCTTGGTCTTCTAACCTTTATATTATTATACATAATTGCAGTAACTTGTTTTATTGTTTTTTCAAAACGATTCGAATTTTCTACATTTCCAAGAAATATGTGTCATAAGCAATACTTACTACATGGTTTACTTGCTACCATATCATACTTATTAAAGATTTCTTTTGTAATTGAATCTTCTTGTTCAGCCTTAAATTCAACAATAACTAAGTTAGGCACATTAAATACTTCATTTGAATTTCTTACTTGTTGAAACTCAATTCCAAAGTCTAAAGTTATCTTTTCTGCAGTTTCCTTATGCACGAGAGTGCATCTTTGATACTTAGTCTTTAATGAAGGGAAAACAAATTTTTTGAACTCTTCTTCGTACAAAGAACTATATACATCATTAATAAATTCATAAGCAATTGCATCTATTATTCAATGGTCTTTAATTGCTATATCATATCTAAATTTACGCAATACATTTCATTTTTTTTGTTTAAATTCAAAGTATGATAATCAACTTTCTAAATAATGTCTTGTTCTCATTTTCACTCTATCAGCATCTCAATTATTATGAGCGTGATAAAATGATAATTCCTTCGTATCCATATAAATATTATCATAAGAAAACACTTTGTGATCTCAAATTTGAAGTATTTTAAAATCTTTCTGAAGATCTTTAAGAAGACTTCATAATTGCTCTTCATGAATCAAATACTTTGACTCAACCCTATTCATCAACGATGCTTGAGCATTAAGTTGATTGAGGGTAATCGCAGAAAATGTTTGTAAAAGTTCTTTATATGTTTGAGAGGTCATTTTTATTTATTTTTGTATAAATAAGAGTTTTTCTAACAGAATAATTATACACAGGAACCAAAAAAAAGTCAAAAAAATCACTCTTTTTCGTAGAGCTGAATAGTTTTTTTTTTGTTTGACTTATTATTCATATATTATACAATAAAAATAGTTATCATCTTTAAAATTTATATATGCAACAAAATTTACCTGAAATTGTAAAACAAAAAATGTCTTACACCCCAGAAGAACAAGAAAAAGTAATTCTTGGGTCAATCAATTACAAACAAACAGACACCTGGAAAAGAGCTAAAAAGTATTTCAAAAAACGATGTGAACAAATAGTAAGGTATGGATATACCCTTGACAGCAAAAGAACCAAAAGATGGTTTGCACATAAAAACAGGAAAACTTGGGTTGTCAAAATGATCTTTGTGTTTAGTGAGAACAAAAAAACATTTAAGCATCATAAAGTAAATTTTGATGATATATTTAAAAATTACGATCAAATTTTTAAAAACCAAGAAGAGCTATTTAAGAATATGGGATCACCTTTTGAAAGTTTCTTTGGTAAAAATAGATCAAATTAAGGTTTTACATGAAAAGAAATGTTTTCAGAATACGTTGGAGAAAATATAGTTGGATAGTATACCAGTACATATTATTGTCTTCAACTTGAAGCCTTACTTTAATAGCCAAATTCATGCATTTTCCTTGGACTTATTGCACTGGCATGGTGTACATTACCTTGTGGTGTAACTTATATTAATACCAATAAAACCTTATGGTACTTAAGACAATTCACGTTTTTTTATATAGCAGCATACTGCATTCTTAGAGGTATCTTTCCCTTCTAAAAATAAAGCTAAAAGAAATTTCTTTTAGCTTTTTTTATTGAAAAACAATCTACTCTAAAATACCAACACATTCAATATGGTGAGTATGAGGAAACATATCGACAGGCTGCAAAACATCAAATGAAAAATTTCCAGACTCCAAAAGCAACTCTACATCTCTTGCCATAGTAACTGGATTACAAGAAATATAACACAATCTGTAATCATGTTGTTGCTTCATTTGAATAAGAAATTTGATTACATCAGGGTGCATACCTTCTCTAGGTGGATCTACAATAACCAAATCTCATCATACAAAAAATTGATCATCAATAACTCATTCTTTTACCAATTTTTCTGCTTTTCACACATAATAATCGCATTGATCAGATACATGGTTTATCTTGGCATTATATTTTGCGTCTTGAATAGCTGCAGGAACAATTTCAATACCTTTTACTTTCTTTCATTGTCATAAAGCTAGGAAACACTGTCAGATTGAACCTCCTCCACAATATAAATCAATAATATTTCCTTTTACTTTACCTACCATACTGCTTGCAGTAGAAAACAAAACTTCTGCTCAAACAGTATTTGTTTGGAAAAATGATGCAGGTGAAATTCAAAAACGAAGTGTGACTTCATCATCAAAATGTAATTCTTCATAAATCTTACCTTCTCATCGCAAGGTCTCATGAGTTGTGTTTGCATCTCTCATGATATCTGCTAATCCATTA
>CALLUT010000126.1 GCA_938010495.1 Candidatus Absconditabacterales bacterium | reverse complement strand
ATGATAGAACTTCTAAAGTATTGAATGTGCAGGATGTAAATAATAATATACACCATACTATTCCTTTGCAGGCTATGGATTTTGTACCTACAAGTTCATCAACTACTTATGAAACTGACGTTATGAATTTTACAAGCTGAGGAAATACTATTTCCTATAAGTTAAGATTAACCTGAACGACGATATTCGTTTTGATGAAATAAGAAAAGAGTTATTGTGCTTTATCCTTCTAATCTAAGCTCTTCTAGAGACTTAATTTTCTGATCTGTAAACGGATTGTTGAAGAAATGGTATTTAGGTTCTATTCAAATAGCTGGAACAACTTGTGCATCAACCTTGCTATCTAAGTGTAAGTTAGGGAACTGATCACGATTTTTTCTCATCATATCAAATATTTTTGATTCAAGATCTTTTTCTATTTTTTTGTTATTTTCGGCGAAACTTGAGTAGAGAGAGTCTAATTTTTGTTTGTTTCCCATTATATGATACTTGAAATCTTCAGTTGCAATTTGTTGTAATTCTTGGATGACAGCGTTTCTACTTCCATGATTATTTGTTCGATCATCTAACAAATTTTCATCTCCAATATAGATACCTAATCAATTTTTCTCGTCAAGATCATACATACCAATAACGAATTCTACTGGAGGCATATCGACTATAACGCTATAATCCATAACTCAGGTTTGTTTATTGAGTACAGGTGTGATAAAGGTAGTCTGTGATTCCATCCATTCAGACGTGAGTGGAGCATATCATGAGATAT
Source organism: Candidatus Absconditabacterales bacterium (assembly GCA_938010495.1). Next base: position 1,970 of record CALLUT010000126.1, on the reverse strand, counting down.
AAAAGTTTTCATAAGAAAAAGTTATTTCATAATCATTTAATTCATGTTGAGTTTCTTCAACCCGTTCCAAAAATTTGTTAAGGAGTTCATATTCGCTTTCTGGTAAGTCTAACGCATTGATTATTTTCCTTTTTTTGGTAGTAAATGATTCTAGCTCTTGTCATCATAATAGTATTTCAGGGTTATCACTATAAACTTCACCTCGTTTTAGTTCTGACGCTTCAGGTGTTTCAATTTTGTCATGAAATAGATCACCGAAGATTTTGTCTCAAAAACGATAGGTTCCATATGCAACTCATCACATAATTGATGCTAGAAGAGCAGTTCTCCACAAAGATTTTTTGACAAATCTAACAACAGCTCATCATGTATACTTCCGGATTTTACTTCAAATCTTTCATATAGCTTTCCCTTTTCACATTTCAACTACATACTGACTTTCAAGTATTCACATTTTATTTCATAATTCTCAGGTAAGTTCAAGGTAAGCTCGATCTTCGTCTTTTAAGTCATATGATACTTCGGGCATGACGTCCATAAATTTTTCCATCGCTTGATTTTCTGATCAAATGAAGGAGAGTGAAGCTTCTTCATAGCTTAGATCCTGTAAAGATTCTTTGGTGTTATTTGTGAAAAACGAAACTAAATGTAATGCACTCAGTTGTTCGGTACGAGGAAGATCTTTTATGGCTGAGTTCTTAGTAGCAAGGTATCCAAATATATCATGATGACCTGTAGAAGAAGAAATTTTATTGTAGATCTCTTGCCCATGTTTTTCAATGATTGAGTTTTTTATATCAGAAAAAGAGTCTTCTTGTAAGGTTTGTATTGAAATAGATTCATTTAGTTGAGGAAATGTCTTTTGTAAAGATTCCTCTCGTGCTTGATCTTCTATTTTGTTTTCTATACTTCAAATAAATTGCACTTTATCTAATAAAACTGGAACCAAAGCATTCATTCAGGCTTCATAGTCCGCAACTGCGTCTTTATTGCAAATTGTTGCAAATGCTAATATCTTTTTTGCTACGTTTTCCTTTGCTTCTCATGAGGTTTTGCTGTATTGCTCATGAAGGTACCCGACCATCTTTTTATTTAAGGGTAAGAGTGCTGCATCAATTTCTCTAGCTCAATTATTGTATTCTCTAGCTTGTTTTGCTTTTGCTCAATCTTCGCTAGATTCTGTAGGTAAAAGTCGATCTTCAATGTTTACTATTTTTTGGATACGAGTGTTTATTTTTGTGAAATTTACTACAGATTTGTCTTCAATTGTAGTATTTTCAAAATGATCACTATATTTTGTTTGTTGTTTGATAGTTAGAGAGGAAGTTTTCACTTTAGCTTGTTTTTTTTCACTAGTAGCAGCCAAATTTAAATCGTTATTCTCTAGGGCATTTACTGCAGAAGTGTATGACGTCCATACAGATTCTATATCTCAAGAAATTTTTGGTGAAGTTGATGTAAAGTTATCCATTATATCTTTGCTCGGTAAGTCAGTGGATTGAAAATGAGAAAGAGCATCGAGTCGCATCTGTTGAGTTTCTGTATGACCAAAAAGGTCAAGCCAATACAAAGCTTGAATACTTTCAGTTTTTGGGTCTTTTAATAATGAGTTTCGAATCACATCATGCTTTGTTTTTATCTCTGGGAAGAGTTGATTTCTTTGAGCGATTGGCAACTGATCAAAAAGTTCAACAGATAACTTCATACTGTTTTCATATATATCAAGTTTTTCTGGAGTTAGAGTAGCTATTTGATCTGGGAAAATCTCTAATGTGCCTTTGATTGTAGACATAATTTCTTCATGCGAACTACTAGTTTTCATACTTTTCTGTCGTTCTCTTCATTGATTTGTGTTTGCGTATCTTTCGTACTGGATTCTTTTATTGGACCAAGTATTCGCATCTCGATCATCCAATACATTATCTAATGAATTTGATTCCTGTGAAGTATAAAGATTAAGAAACACTTTT
>CALLUT010000125.1 GCA_938010495.1 Candidatus Absconditabacterales bacterium | reverse complement strand
CAAGTGACAATGCATGAATTCTTCATCATTCTAATGCTTTACCAAATCACTCTGTAGATTGCACTCAAAATAATCAAGAAACATGTTGTTGCACATCAAAAGGATGATCATGTAATGAATGTCCAATTGATAATTGTGAAGCAAACGTTTCTAGTTGTTCTCTTTCTGGAAACGTACTTTCTATGACTAGTTCTGTTGGAAGCAATCATTGCAAAAAATTTATTACTTGATCAAACCCTGACAAGCTCTTCGTACGAAATTGCCCCAATGTATAGTCTCCCCATGCAAGATGATATTGGGCATGTTGATCTCATCAAAACCAACATCATGTGATAATATTTTCTGATGTATTCTCTTCAATATATGTTCAAGGAGTAATAATTTCTACAATCTCCCTTTTTACTACAGATCAAGGAACTACTTGTCCAGTTTGTTCTGCAATTGCTACCTTGTATCAAGCTTGTACTAATTTAGGTAAGTACTTTTGTAATGCATGATAAGGAATCCCGGCCATAGGTATAGGATTATCACTTTTTTTATTCTTAGCAGTAAGCGTCAAAGCAAGCACTTTATGTGCAACATGAGCATCTTCATGAAATAATTCATAAAAATCTCCTAAACGAAAAAGGAGTAGACAATCTTTATGTTGTTGTTTCAAATCAAACCATTGTTGTTGCGCAGGAGTAAGCTTTTTTGTCATGTATTTAGGGTATTGTTTTGGGGAGAGATTTCTAGGGAAGATTTTTCTATTTACATGCAGTTAAATACTATATTACAAATAATTTTTTAATAAAGCTGTTACGACTATATATACTTGTCTGCAACTTTTCAAAGTTTATCTCAATTTTTTAAGATGTATTTTGCAACTCTAGTATAATATCTAGCAAGATCATCTCGATAAATAGGTTGTGTCCAAGCAAGAATCAATATCATTATTTCTTTTGTCATTCAAATCTTCTCTAAAGTTAGCAAGAGAGTTTGAATTTTTTGTCGCTGTGATAATAGCATTATGATATCAGACAAAAAATCTATTTCCTTTTTATTTTTTGATGATACTTCTAAAGAGACTTTTCAATCGTTAATTATTGGAGCAAAATCTATTTCGGTACCAATAAAATCTTTAGCATACTGTATCAAGAAAAACATAAGATGAGCTATCTCATCATTTCATGCAATAACTTCAGATAGTAATTCCTCTTTTAAACGTTTTTGAACCGATGATCTTTTATCTACATTTTTAGGTAATGAATATGAAAACAATAATTTATTTCATAAAATCTTTCCCTGTAAAAAATGTCAAAACTCGTGTTTGATAGTTTTGAGTACACTATCAACATCTCAATTACTTCTGGCTAAGATAGTTCAATTGTGAAATATTCATGCATCTGTTGCTTTCTCAACATCAACCAATCAGCTCATAGATGAACGAAGTAAATCGTAATCTTCTTGAGTAAAAATAAATACTGGGACATTTCAAAATTCTGTTAAAATTATATTTCAGCTGACTTGCTTAAACAGTTCTGATCATTCAGGTATTCTATGTCAGATACGTTTTACTAATTTATTTTTATAATATTCTTCTCATTGGAAAAACTTAGTAAAATGATCAATAATATCGTCTTCATCTACCAACTTATTGTTATCTATAACATCAAGTATATATGCTAGAGATTTTTGATATATCAGATCTTTTGTTTTTTCGGGTTGATCAGCCAATGGGCTATCAAGATATCTTGATGTAAATATGTAATCAATAAAAGAATCTGGATCATTTAAATCAACAATTTCTTGTATTTCAATGATATCTTTTCAAATTTCCATAAATTTCTCATGTCGATACATGATTTTTCAAGTTTCTTGGTTTTCGTACTCAGCAATTTGTGCTTCTCTAAATTCTTTAAAGTTCATACTCTTATTATACATATATCAAGAAAATATGTCAAAATACTCACCATCTCCTCTACCATCCAACCTTATTTTCCCTATACTCATTCCCATGAAAACAACTGACAAAAAGACATGCCTCATTACTACTTCTTATGGGATCGTTCCGACAATGGTTCGTGAGCTAAAGTATTTGAGAGCAAAACCATATAATTGATTCGATACAGGTACATTTGTAGATTGTACTAATGAAGAAATAGCGAAACTTAACGTATGGTTAAGAACATGATCAAAGATCCGAATGCAACTTGCTGAAAAAGAGATATGTACACACTTTGACACTCTCCATGAGTTAACTTCAAGTATTAATTGGAGTGACTACATAGCACCTATGCAATGAATTAGTATTGTAGCACATTCTCGAGAAAGTGAATTACATGCAGAGAGAACTATTCAGTCAATCTCACATAAAGCAGTAATTCAATCACTTACATGAACTGATAATTCTGAACGAGATATTGATGACACTATTCCAGTAGCAATTATCCGCGTAAGCATTGCTCATGACTACTGTAAGATATTTATCAATACTTCATGAAATTCACTTCACGAAAGATGATACAGACTTGATTCATGAGAAGCACCAATAAAAGAACATATGGCAGCAGCTCTTGTATTAATGACAAGTCGATGATACTCTACGCCATTTGTGGATCCCTATTGTGGTAGTTGAACTATTCCTATAGAAGCAGCAATGATTGCATCAAATCGTGCTCCTTGACTCAAAAGATCATTTGCATGTGAACGTTTTCCATGATTTGATTTTACGGCATTAGTAGCAGAACAAAAGGAACAAGCACAAAATAAAATATTTGATAAAGAATATGATATACAATGATTTGATATTGATCAAGATGTAGTATACATTGCTGAGGATAATGCAAGAAACGCATGAGTTGACCACATAGTATCATTTAGAAGAAATGATAGTCTTCATCATCAATTTGGTGAAGAACAAACAATTGTTACGAATCCTCCATACTGAAGACGTATCTGAGAAGATGTTGCAGATCGTGTTCATGATACCCTATTTCACAAAGCACGCTATGTTAAAAATATGACAGTAATATCATGATTTGAACAAGCACAAGAATACTATGAACCACGTTTCTGGAAAGTAAAAGAAGCAAGAAATTGAGCTGATGATGTAAATATTTATATTCACAAAAATTAAATGCACCTCTTAAAAAGCTACCTCAAAAAGTACAGAAAACTTCTTTCTGTATCAATTATCTTAGCAACTATAAATCAGGTATTTTCTTTAGCGAATCCACAAATTTTTCGTATTTTGATTGATGAATTTGCAAATGCTGACGTGATAGCGACTCTCTCACAAACAGAATTTATGAAGGGAGTATGATTTTGGTTGTTAATTGGTGTATGAGCTGCAGCGATTTCTAGAATTGCAAAAACATTTCAAGATTACTATGTAAACTTGATGAGCCAAAAAATATGAGCATCAATTTATGCTGATAGTATAGACCATACATTTCATTTGCCATATAAAGTGTTTGAAGATTGGAAATCATGATCACTCCTTGATAAACTACAAAAAGCACGTTGAGATATACAAAAATTCTTAGAGTCAATGATCAATGTAGCATTCCTTACATCAATTGGAATATTGATCGTAATGGGGTATTGATTTTATGTCCATCGACTTATTTGAACAGTCTTTGCGTTGATGGTTCCAACACTAGCTCTAACAACAATTCATCTTAGCAAACGTATTAGAAATGCTCAAAAAAACATAGTAAAAGCTTCTTCAGAACTTGCATGAGCAACTGTAGAAAACATCAAAAATGTAACTTTAATCAAAAGTTTGTGACTAGAAGAACAAGAAATTAGTCATCTTAATGGAGTAAATGATACACTGATATGACTAGAAATTGAAAAACTTAAATTAGTAAAATCCATTACGTTTTGGCAAGGGACATTAATTAATATTCTAAGATCGTTACTACAATTTATTCTTCTTCGGTTAGTATATGAAGGATCAATATCATTATGAGAATTTTTCACTCTCTTATTTTATTCATTCCTTTTATTTAACCCACTCTACCAGCTTCCAAGACTTGCTACAAATCTGCAGGAAGTAAAAGCAAGTAATGAAATTCTCGAAGAAATTCATGGCATGCAAAAAATTAAAATTCCAGACAATGCAATAAAAATACAAAAAATACAATCATTAGCATTTGATTGAGTAACGTTTGGATATGATGATTCACTAGCTGTTGAAAATATTTCATTTAAAGCAAATCCATGAGAAAATATAGCATTTGTATGACCATCATGAGCTGGGAAGTCCACTATTTTGAAACTACTTACATGACTCTATATACCTCAAAAGTGAGTTGTTTCAATTAATAAAAAAGCAACAAATAGTATAGATCGGACATCAATGAAACAACACATATCTATTGTTGCACAAGATACACAACTCTTTGCATGAACTATTAGAGAAAATCTTCTTTTTGTCTCACCAGAATCATCAGATGATCAATGCTTAAAAGCACTAGAACAAGCGCAACTTATCTGATTGGTAGAATGAAACGAAACATGACTAGACACTCGTATTTGAGAATGATGACTTAAACTCTCATGATGACAAAAGCAACGTCTTGCTATAGCAAGAGCTCTCTTAAGAGATCCTGACTTACTTATCTTTGATGAGGCAACAAGTAGTTTAGACTCAATCGTTGAGGCGAAAATAACCGAAACAATTCAATCAATTGCTCAAGATAATCATGATCTTATTTCAATAACTGTTGCCCATCGTCTTTCAACAATTATGCATGCAGATAGAATTTATGTTTTGGAAAATGGAAAAATAGTTGAGTCATGAACACACGAATCACTTGTATGAGAAAAAGGACTATACTTCGCTATGTGGAGACAACAAAGTGGTTGAATTAGTTAGGGATTAATTTTAGTTAAAGAACTATGTAATTCTTTTACAAAAGCGAAGTTTTTTTCTAATATAGCAAAGTTAGCAATATGTTCTCTATATTGTTTTTCTGTATTTTTAAGTCACTCCATATCTTTTTTAATTTTCTTCATCTTTATTTGATCTCAAGTTGCCTTTTTAAGTTTTTCTTCATATTTTTTAAGTCTTGTTGGTAATAGTTTCAAGAATGAATTTGCCTCATTCATATTTATTTTATCAAATTCAATAAGGTCATCCTGATATTTTTTTGTCATAGATTGTAGTTGATTCTTTGAGATATTATGCATTATCATTCCAGAATGGTGATATGCTTTTGATCATGACATATTAATTCACTTGTTCTTTCATTCTTCCTTATAAATAAAAGCTGATTTTCATCAAGAAAGAACGATTTTTCAAGTTTTTCAAACAGATTTCATTTTCTTTCAAGTATTATGAATTAGTACAATATCTCATGAATCATTAACTTTTTTAAACGTAATAATTCATCATGAAACAGTCCTAAATGACGTAATATTATTAACTATTAATCAAGATATTAATGTATTTATAGAGTTAAATTCCTTATTTTGATTAAATTTATTAGCATCAACTTTGACTTTATCCTTCATATTATTTTTAGGTTTCTTTACTTTTATTTTCTCTTTTACTGCATCACCTAAATCATCATGTCAATTAACATTCATATATCACTGTGTTCAGTTAGTAGAAGTATCAACATAAAAAACTTTACCATCAGTATATTTTATATATCAATGATTATTACTGACGGTATTATCGTATCATAGGGAATTTTCATTAATTGCTCTTCAAATTCATGCATAAGAATCTGTTTCTTTTGTAATAAGTCTTATTTTTCAGTTATAACTTAGGGTAATATAAGGACTACTTCAACTAGCA
>CALLUT010000124.1 GCA_938010495.1 Candidatus Absconditabacterales bacterium | reverse complement strand
TGAGGAGGTGGGACGCTTGATATTACGATGATTGCTGATCATGAGCAGGATGTGGTGAGATTGGTGGTGGAGTAGGACCGCCCCCAGCCCCTCCTCCAAGGAGGGAAGTCTGTATTTGTTTCTTTATATATTCATATATATGATGTCTATGAAACCAAGACTATCAAAGGTAGATACTCGTGAAGGGTATGTGTTGCATGTCGAATATAGCGATGGGACATCAGGTGATATAGATGTGTCTCCTCGCACGAGCATCCCTCGTTATTCTTTGTTTGCAGATACTGACTACTTTTCACGTGCGCATATCAAATGAAATTCTGTTGTCCGAGATGATCGTATGGATATGTGTTGAGATTGGTTGTACTTACAGATTACGAATCGTCTACCTTTTGCTTCATAATTTTTCTTTCTAATGCCAGAAATATCACGTTTTTTGGGTATGCGTATCTATATGTATTTTCAAGATCACAATCCACCTCATTTTCATGTTGTGTATAATGAGTTTGAGGCGGTGATTGAGATAAAAACACTTGCTCTTACCCAAGGAAAACTTCCTCCGAAAGTTCTTTCTCTTGTGATTGAGCGAGCTGTTATGCATCAAGAAGAGTTGCTGGAAAATCGAGATCTTGCATCGAGTGGCGAGGTTGTCGACTTGAAAAAGATTGCTCCTCTTGTGTAGTTATGTGTTTTGTTGTGATATACTCGTATAGTAGAAACAGATGATTTCAGTTGTAATTCAGTTACACTGAAGAAGTTATGGAAAACCTGTTATTTTACTAAGTCTTTGAGACTGTTATATAGTTGAGGTTTCCTATCTCATAATCTGAATGTGGAAACATGAGTCTTCGAGACTGCATTCACGAGTTTGGATAAGAGATAGAGTTCCATAACCCCTTTTATCAGTATAACCTTTTGGGTCATGTGAAACATCAAATTCATTTGAATCGACATTTCTAAACAGACTTTAGACATTTACAACGAAAATTCAAATCAGCATTGTAAAATCAAGAATGAAGAGAAAGCAATCAAGAAATATTTTTCTACAGTTTCAGATGAATCAATCATCATCTATGAGCCAACTGGCGTCTACTGAAAGAAGTTGGAAAAAACATTGAACACACTTGAGAAAACCCATTATCAAATTCATGCAAACGATGCTTTCTCTTTATGAAAGACTTTAGTATGAGACAACAAGACAGACGAGTTAGATTGTAGAATGTTAGTACAAGTTGCAAAGGTTATGTACAACTTTCATAACGAAAGTTGTGGCAAGAAAAAATTCATTACCCCTAATTCGAATCAACTCAATGAAATTCAAGTTTTGCTTACTTCAATCCGCTTTTTCAAGAACGAAATCAGAAGGTTTAAGCAGCAAATTGAATACCTGAATATAAACCCATATGACACAAAGAAACCTATGAAGATGGTTCAAAAGTCTATCAAAGAGATGAAAAAGAATATTGCTGCCTTAGAAAAGAAAGTTCTGGAAATATATGACGTTCTTAATCTCACTGGAAAATACAACAATCTACAATCAGTACCTTGAATATGACCAGTATGTGCAATGGAACTCATTAACTTCTTTTTGTTTCTACAGAACAAAGGATTCTGCAGAGATGACAAGAAACAGGTTACTGCATACGCATGAGTCAATCCAATTTCACTTGAATCTTGAACATCACTGAACAGGTCGAAACTATCGAATTGATGAAAGAGAGAGGTTAAATGTGCTTTGTTTATGAGCTGAATGCAACGACAGAAACGATATAAGATTGAGAAATACAAAGATACAACGATAGGTAAATTTACCGCTAGAATGATAGACAAATTCAGAAGTTGAAAATCAAAACGCTGAAAGTCAATTGCATGTGCAGTCTGAAAAAAATTGTTATTGACTGCGCGAGCGATTTTTCGAGACAATACCCAGTACAATTTCGCTTAAATTTTACTTGTTTCTACTATGGAAACTATATATGAAAAAGACACCGGAATTATTTGATAGATGGAACGAAAAAAAGAAAGAGATAGAATTTTCTGATGCAAAAAAGAAAATTAATGTAAGATCCTGACAATTTTGGCGATATTTTGAGGGAATGAATATTTGAAATGAAATTAGCAAGTGATGAAAATTTTGTAGGGTTTGTCTTATCTTAAAAACAAACACAGGAAATTGACTGATACAAATCATGCCTCTTACGACAAAACACCATGACTGGATGGATAAATATTATGTAGAGATCAAAAATCACGCAGAGTTTGAATGATTGAAACAAACACGATGAATAGTAAATCAAATACAACTTATCGATAAGAAGAGACTATCAGATAAAGTATGTGAAAAACAGTGTAAAGAAGGAGTCATTTCATATACTCTAAAAAAGTATATGAATTTTTTACGTACATAAAAAAAATCACCTCATCCGAAGATGAGGTAGTGGCTCCGACATGATTACTCAAGCGGAGCAAAAGGATCAATACTTGTTTGATCCATTGATACAAGTATACTGATATATATATATATATGCAAGTTTTCTTTCACTTTTTTGCTTTATACAGATAGGATGCTCCAAAACCCTGCACTAAGATCCTTACATTTGAAACTATGACGTTCGATTACGTCAGGATTTTTGTGATCATATGTGACCAAATTTCATGGGCAAGGATTGGAGTTTGCTGATATGAGACAGTATGTGGCTGGGGAT
>CALLUT010000123.1 GCA_938010495.1 Candidatus Absconditabacterales bacterium | reverse complement strand
CAGCACCATTTACATCTATTATCCCATCTCAACATGTTCAATAATCACAACTTGGTGTACATTCATTGAGGAAACGAGGTTTACAAGAATTTTCAGGATATCAAATAGATACACAATAAGCATCTCATAAACAAGGGATAGTTGCTAATTCATCACAAAAACTACCTTCATCACATACTTCATCATCTGCTGTACCCAAAATATCATCAGCTCAATCTACATCTACAAATCAATCTCAACAATCATTTTCTTCAATACAAACATCTGAACATCAATCTCATGATATTTGATTTCCGTCATCACAACTTTCATCATCTACCGTACCAAATATATCATCAGGTCAATCAAAGTCATAGAATCAATCACCACATCATTCAAATTGACATGTAGGAGAACATCAATCTCATGCATGATCTCATCAATCATCACATTCTTCTGTTCATGTAGTTCAAGCTTCTAATACAGCTTGCGTAACACAAATTCTTTCAGTAATTCATGATCAATCATATACTCAAGCACAATATTCATCAAAGACACAGTCGTTAGTTGTGAAACAAGCATCTCAAGTTATAGAGTTTGTGTTTACATATGTTTCATCTAAGTATTGTGTGATTCAATCTCAACAATTGAAATCTTGACATTGGTCAGTACATCAATCTTTCAAACGAGGTCTACATTCACCCAAAGCAGGATCTGCATCACATTCAGTTGTTCCTCATTCATTTAACACACATGCTGTTCATGTTGTTCAATTCCAGTCATCACAGTAAGATCCAGTATCACACTCCTCTCCAACTGTTGTTTCTGTAACTCAATCTCAACAAATTCAACAGACTCTTTCTGGTGGACAATCACAATGGATATTACCAAATATGTGACCATATAACGTATCCAAAGCAACTCCCCCGAAATCTTGATAATGATAAATATCAGTACATGTTGCTGCAGTTGCATCACATCACACAACTTGTACTTCACTCAGTCATAAGTTAACATTATTTGTGCTTCATCCGTTTCAAGCTGTTAATGTTGCTTGCCATCAATTATATGCGACACTATAATCTGATGTAAATCTTAGTGTAAGACATCATTGTGAATGAGTTGAAGTAATTGGTGATGGAATATTATATCAATGAAGAGAAGCTAATCGTGGAGCACTCGTACTCGAACCATTATATACTCTCAAGAAGTCATAATTTCTTTCAACTTGGAATGCAGAGAATTCTAATGTAAGTTTTTCTGTTGGATCCGTAGGACAGAACGTTGTTGTATAATTTTCATAATTACTATACCTTCATCATACTCATCAAGTATCTACAAAATTAAATGTTTCTCCACTTGCTCATCAGCTTGGATCAGGATCACTTAATTGTACTCTTACATATTGTCATTCCGTTCAATCAAAGTCTAATTCTGTTGGTCTTCATGCATTTCATGAAGTGAATATACTTGTAACATTTGTATCAGCTAATATATCATCAAGAGAATCATTACCAAAAGGAGCATCACTAAGATGTACCCAGAAATCTGATGTCTCAGTAACGTTTGATGTACGGTTCCAAACATTGATAGTTTCAACTTCTATGGTATTATTTAGGTTAATTTCCCATCGTGCTTGGTATTCTTCATCAGAAAGAGCGTATTCATATCAAGATGTAGAAGCATTGTTTCAGTGCGAAGCAGGATATGATCCTCAAGCACTTGAACTCATAGAAACAGGTTTATTAAATCATGGCCCTCATCGTGCTTGATTTAGTCTCGTTGATGAAGAAAGATATGACATGTATTCAATTCACTCATCAGTTTGATCAACAGCAATTGTATACACTCATACATTTGCAGCTTTTGCAGCATTTGATTGTACTAATGCCCAAAGTCCAGGATCTTGATATGGTGAAGGTCATCATACAGTTGGTTCCCCATCAGAAAGAAGTACAATATGTTGTTTAAACCCAGGTGTTGCCAATGCTCAATCAAAGAAGTTCAATGCTGTTTGAATTGGGTCTCAAAAGTTTGTTCATCCTCATGCTGTAAGATTTTGCAATTGTGCCTTAACATTTGTATATGGTACTTCTGGATTTACTAAGATAGTCGCATCATTATTAAATTCTATTAATCAAATTTTTGTAGTAAAGCTTCAATTTAATACTTGAGCTTCTTCAATTAGATCTACAAAATTCGTTGCTCAATCTATTGCGTTTTGTAATCTATTGTTTGTATTCATACTTCATGATGTATCAATCATTAAGAATATTTCATGTACTCAAGATCATCAATCACATGTTTCGTAACAGAATACACATTCATCACTTGGTAATGTACATGTAGAAGAACATAATCATCACACTACTCAATTATTTTGACCAAGATCACATTGTTCAGCTCAGACTCAATCGTTGTTTGGTCAATTACTATCAACATATCAATCTCAACAGTATTCAGTTGTACAACTACTACTACATCAATCTCAATCATTTAGATTTCCATCGTCACATTCTTCATCATCTAATGTTCATGCAATATTATCTACTCAATCAGGATCATAACTTCAATCTCAACAAGTTCATGCTGTACATCTAGCACTACATCCATTAATAGCACGCGGAGTACATTCAAATGGACCGTTTGCACAAATTGATGGATCATTAGTACAATCTGTACCATTATTACAATAACTTCATTGATCACATGTTTCATCATCGTAATTTCATAAGTTATTATCTATCCCATCAGGATCGACATATCTGTCTCAACAACGTGATGCTCAACATGATGGATTACAGTTATCAGTAAGACGTGGTCTACATTCTGAAGGACATATTCATGAATTATTTGTACAATCAGTACCATCATCACAGAAACTCCCTTCATCACATACCTCTCAAGCATCTGTAGTTCAGTTACCACATAATGAATTAAACCAGAATGGAGGCAAGTTATGTACTCAAATATTTCCTCAGTGATCAGTAACTTGCAATTCACACGTATATACTTCGTTGTTTAAAGCGAATATTGATACCATAAACTCTCAAGTGTTTTTATCTATTTCTGTAACATCATGATATATACTACTACATCATCACGGTCAGACAATATCCAGAAGCATTCAATTTCAGTTACTATCAACTGGATAAGAGTTTTCTGTTAACGTAAATGTATATTCAATTGATCAAGATACTGGACTAAATATTGGCTGTTCAGATTGTATAGTTGGAACAGTTATATCTCATTGGTTGCTACTATCAAATGAAGTTAGTTCTACTCATACTTCAAACCTTGATTCAAATCAATCAACTATTGATGCTTTATGATCTGGATCTTGATCACGATCAAAGTTATTAGATGAAATATT
>CALLUT010000122.1 GCA_938010495.1 Candidatus Absconditabacterales bacterium | reverse complement strand
GTTTAGATGAAAATTTAATTTTTCAAATAAAGATAGTTATTATTTATCAAGATTAACTACTCATAACAATTATCTTCCTCAATGAGCACCAAGTAGTCCAATGATTGCGAATTATGTTTCTTCATGCCTTGATAAAAGATTAAAAGGTTATTTAGAATCTATTGATGATTGAAATTGATTCTCATATTCAAGGTATGCTGACGATATTACTATATGATTTAATTGAGATATTAATATACATTGGTTTATATCTAATATATATGAGATAGTTGAATCAGAATGATTCATGATTAATCTATGAAAAACAAGGGTATTAACTAATTATTCAAGACAAGATATTACTTGACTAATAATTAATTCATGAAAGCCTACTGTATGAAGAAAAAAGATGAAAAAATACAGAGCAATTTTTCATTCAATTTCTAAAAAATGACGGAAGAAGAGTCATAATATTTGGAACTTAAAGAATTGAAAATACAAAACGATAAATGAATTTAGGTCACACTTAAAGTGACGATTATCATTCATTAAACCATTATATCCCAATTATTATAATAAATACATTTTACTATTTGACGATTAAAAATGGGTGGACAAGAAAAATTTTCGAATTATATTAAAGGCTCTGTTAAAACTTATTCTTCAACTGAATGAAGAAAGATAATTAATATATCAATTAACGTTCTTCAGTTAGAACTCATAATGAATGATCAATGATATGCTAACATATCGTTATTAGAGCTCTCTGAACCAGACGAATATTGAAATACTCATTTTATAAAACAAAGTTAAGAATAAAATTGAGAGAGTTTATTTTATGTATATTTAAAGAATATCAAAATGAAAAAAATTATCGATACAGAAAATGCACCATCTGCAAAATGACGAGCATTTAATCAGTGAGTAGTTGCGAATTGATTTCTTTTTACTGCTGGACAGGTTGCTATTGATCCAAAAGAATGAAAATTTATCTGATGAGATATTACTGAACAAACTCATCAAGTTATGAAAAATCTAAAAGCTATAATTGAAGCTTCGTGATCTTCAATGGAACAATGTGTCAAATGTACAATTTATCTTTCGAATATGGATAATTACTCTCTATTTAATGGGGTTTATGCCGAATATTTTGATGAAAAAACTGCGCCAGCAAGAGAATGTATAGGGATTTCAAAGCTTCCATTGGGTGCAGAAGTGGAGATTTCTTTAATTGCTATAGTATAGATGTTAAATTATGTAATACTACACTGAACATGATGAGATGAAAATAGTTTTTGGATACCTTGGTTAAAATCGAATTTAGAAGAATTAGGATATAAAGTTTCTACTCCTAATTTACCTAATCCTGAGAAGCCTGAGCGAAAATTATCTAGAGATTATGTTCTTGAACAGATAGAATTTAATGAAGATACCATTCTGATTGGTCATTCTTCTTGAGCAACAACTATCTTAAGTATATTAGAATCATTAGATGTTACAATTAAGAAAGCTATATTGGTAGCATGATTTTATGAAGTAATTGATGAAGAGTGATATAGTGCGTCTGTATTGCAAGATAAGTATGATCGATATACAATAAAAAATAATGCAGAATATATAACGTTCATAAATTCAGATAATGATCCATGGTGATGTACTGCAAGCCAAGCAATTAGTCCTGTCGAGAAGCTTAAAGCTAAATTATTAGAAATGAAAGGAGAATGACATATGTGAAGTTGAAAATTTGATCAACCTTACAAAGAGTTTCCTATTCTCTTAAAGGAATCTAGATTTTTTGATAAACCACCATTGAATATAGAACAAAAAATATCTTTACTTGAAGAAAGGTGACTTATTATATGAGATAAAAATAGAGCTGAGAAGTATTTGAAACATATTTGATATTTTAGAATGACTGGATACTTTAAATACTTTCAAGATAAGGAAACTGATATATTTCATGAATGAACTACATTTGATGCAGTTTTACAATATTACATCTTTGATAGAAAATTAAGATTGTTGACACTAGATGCTATAGAGAAAATAGAAGTTTCAATGAAAAGTAATATCAGTGATTATATGTGTAGTAAGTATTGAGTTTTTTGGTATGATGATTGATCTAATCTTAATTTAATATGAAGGTGAAATAAAAAAAATTACAAATATTTTTTATCTAAGATAGATTGAAAGAAAACCAAGTCAAAAAATAAAAGTACGGCAATTTTTATAAAAGAATATTATAATAAATATTGTAACGAACGTTTACCTAGTCGGATGCTTTTTGAAGATCTTACCATTTGAGAAGTAGTTAATCTATTTGATTTATTGAAAAAAGAAGATGCTGAAAAAATAGCAGATTCATATAGTGTATTTCCTTATGATTTATGGTTGTGGTGAATGCTATTACTTAATCTAAGAAACATATCTGCTCATCATTGAAGACTTTGGAATAGAAGATTTATTCACAGACCAAGATTTAATGATAGTGTATTTGAATGATCTTTTCCTTTAGAAATAAAATGAAGTAAAAAGGAAGTAATACCTAATTTTCATACTGCTACAATGATTTTAAATTATCTGCAA
>CALLUT010000121.1 GCA_938010495.1 Candidatus Absconditabacterales bacterium | reverse complement strand
ATTGTTGATAGAAAGCGTTTGTTATATCACATGATGGTTCTGGATCACAATCAATAGCTGCTCATGCAAGGATTCATTTGTCCAATGAAGCAATCATTGCAGTAAGATCAAACGTATGTTGTCTAGCAAATGATACATAATACGATCATTGTTTTAGGTTCATGAAAAATGTTTCATCGAGCAAGTTTTTACTTGATGAGTTACAATTTAAACAATTTATTACCATGTCTACATCTGATGACTTCATAGCTAAATCATCTCCTCTACAATAAAAATCAACATCCATATGAAACGCTTCACACACTACTCCTATTTGTTTTCCAATAGTTCATTTACCAACAATTAGCACTTTCTTATTTTCTAAACTTTCATTCCATGCAAATGGGATATCTTCTGTTACATTTACTTTAGAAGGAAATTTTCTAAACAAACTCAGTACCATAAACATCGTCCACTCTACTATAGAATTTCTATTACTTCAATCAGTATTTGCTACATAGACACCATTTTCTTTTAGTCTTTGTGAATCAAATTCACCTAGTTCGATATATGGATACGTCACAAGAACATCTTCTAGTTCATAGATATTTTCTAACACACCACTTCAATTGGTACACAACACATCATATCCCTGACTCAATTCCTTTCGTTCTTGTCATCATGCAGGAGTATCTACTTCTACAACTTCACCAAGTGCTTGTAAACGATTCATTTGTGCTTCACTAAAGTTTGATCATCATACGAGTGCTATTTTTTTCATGGGAGTGAGGAAGTTTTAAATGTTTGTAGTATGGGGTTTTTGGGTTGGAGTTCAATTGGAAGAGTGGATTTTTCATTAATAAAAAAGTACGAATTCTTTTTAAGATTTTATATTTTTTTGATCATTAATAAATTTATCTATTTCAGCTACTTCACAAAACTTACCATCTTTATAATCAATAAATCAACACATTTCAGGCCGTTTGACTCTTATTCATTCATCATGAAAGTAAAAATCAGAATACTCCTTTAAGGCAAAGTTAAATATTTGATGAAATATACTACTATTAAATTGATAATTTCTTGGGTATCAATATGGATTAATAGTAATGAAATCTTTTTTTTCTTTATGAAAACTTGTTATATATTTTGGAACAAATTCTCAGCAAACTAAATGAGTTTGAATCAAAGCAGAAAATTCAACAAATTGAAAAGGATGCATTTTACGATTTAATAACCCACCATACTGCTTACTTATTAGATCATATATATATCAATTGTCTTGATATACACATATAATTCATATCGATCAAAGTTGCATTGTTATAAATAGATGTTCAAGATTATCCCTAAAGTAAAATTGAAGTTCTTTTCTTCAATCTTCTATTTCTATTAGAAATATAGAATAGGGTTTAGATGTAAAATCGAAATTAAACTTATACATTTGTAAAAATAAATATAGAGTTCTATACTCTTCAAGTAATTCCGAAGGAATCATAATATCATCATCAAGTTCTCAAACAGGTCTCTTGCTTCGAGTTAAAAATTGTTTTTTCCACATAAGTCAGTAAATAATTTTACATAATCGAAGGTATAATATATTAGGATCAATTTTTTTAACAAAACCAAATCATTTTTTAAATTCAGAAGAAATTTTTTCTTCAATAGGATTCAAATATTTCTGATGGCAGTTATAACAACATGGTATAACATAATGTGTATAGTTTACAGCATTTCATTGATAAATAATTTTATCATCCTTTAAATTAAAATCTCTAATTATCCATTTGGGAATTACATGTTCTTTAGTATTTTTGTTCTGATCAGAGAATCACTCTAAGCATAAAAAACAAATATCTTTAGAAATATTGTTTGGATCAAAATTCTTATAAAGTCAATTGCTAGCTATATTATTCATTTATCTTATTTAAAATAAATAAAATTAAGTGAAATATTACTATATAACATATTTAATTTCAAAGAATTCTATAGGAAAAAAGCGACTTAGAAAAATATAAATGATAAGTCTTGTAAATTAGTAAATTAGTAAATCGATAAATTAATCCAATATAGATAAATCAAACCAACTTTTGAAGTCTTTTAGTGTACTAGTCTTTTCCACAATAAAGTAAGCTAATTTCTCTTTTAGTATTCATAGCACTCATTCTTTATGACTAATGTGATTATGACTTTCTTTCAAGTAAGTAATTGCATGTTTCTTAAATCTTCATTTGTCTCGTTCTGGTATTTGTTCTATTCAATCTTTCAATAATTCTTGGTATAATTCTATATTTCATAGAAATTCGTTTACTAATTCTCTTGGGTATAACTCTTCTAATTCTTCAGCTTCTACTCATCATTTCTTTAAGATTCTAATTCTATCTTCAATTTTTCTGTAAACACCTTTCTTATCTGATATATTCAATTTATCTACAATTCAAATAACACTATTTCAAAAAACAATTCAATTTATACTTTGAGTTGCTCATAATAAATCTTTAAATAATTTTACATTACTAATTGTACTTGAATCTCAGTTAGTATAAAAGAAAGTTGGAGAAGGTATATTAAATTTATTTAACATTCATTTTATTACAACCATTAGAGAGTTTTCACAGAATATAATTTTGTTTGGAAAATAATCTTCAAGTCAAATTCATAACATATTGTTTGCAGTCAATAAAGACGCTCAAGATTGATATCAATTTTGTGATTCTAAATTTCATAAATTTCAAAAAATATCTGATGTTTGTCATTCCTTAATCAAATATAATTTTTGAGAATCAAATTTTGAACTGCTAGAAATTATAAATGGGGAATGAGTTGCAACAATAAATGTGACATTCTCAAACTCTTCTGACAATTTATTAAGTAAATCTGGAACTTTCTTTTGAAATCAAGGATACAACGAGAATTCTGGTTCGTCTATCATTATTATAGACGTACTAGGTTGTATAAGATTCTTTATTCAAAAATATAAATCAAGAAATGAGATGTATCCGTCAGCAAAAGATTTTAGACTAGTGTTTTTATATGATTTATCAGAAATTTGTAATCAATATTTAGTACTACTTGCACTAATTGTAAGATTTTTAGCATCTACTCAACAAAAATCTACCAATAAAGATAGTACTTCTTCATCATTTGTTCATCAAAGTTGTTCTAAATCAAAATTGAATTTTTTAAAAGGATAATTTGGACGATTCTGTCTATATGAAAATAAATTTGAAGTAGAAAAACTATAAGATATTCATCTATATACAGCTTTCATTTTAACTCTAGTATCTCTTTCAAAAATTCTTTTATTTTTTTTGTCTAGCTGAATTGATTGAATTTCTTTTCCTTCTATAACCTTATGGTTATTAACATAAACATCAATTCTCACAGATGTCTTAGGAGTTATTATTTTGTTACTTCAATAATAATTATTAATAGCATTCAACTCATTTTGAGATGCTCTGAAATTTTTTTCAAGAATTGGTATGCTTTCTAATATGCTACTTTTTCAACTTCAATTTTCTCAAACCAGGTAATTAACCTTTTCTAAATTATCCAATATTATTGGTTGATCTTCACTAATTCTCTTAAAATCTGTTATTTTTATTGATTTGTACATACTCAATTTACGATTAGTATTTTCAAGATGGGGCACTGATACCGTGCCCTTTTGAACACATTTGATACATTTATGTCAAAATCCAATGATTATCGACTAGAAGAGATCATTAAGTTCCACAAGGAAGAAATACTCTCTTGAAAACTTTAGTTTAAAAGGTGTTTCCACTGCTCTTTTATGAAAAAAATTACATTATAATAAATCGATGAAAGTGCTATTTATAAAAGAAAAATGATTCAATATGTAGTTATTTTATATACATACCTGTTAAGGTATTACACATAAGATAAGATCACTATCTATAAAGCATTCTAGACTTATACTTGACTTTCTTTGTACTTTGTCTTGCTTTTTCAGAAAATCCGGCTAATATTACTTTACCAATATTCACCAGAGGAGAAATCCTGGCTGGTGAATTTTTTTATTTGAATTTCTTAATTGATTCTTTTCGATTTTTTTCAAATCACATTGATCAAATATTTATTAGTGGAAACTCCTCTATCAACAATTCTAATCTTTCTAGCCAAGTATGATTTTCATTGATACATGATTGCAGATAATTTAAAATCA
>CALLUT010000120.1 GCA_938010495.1 Candidatus Absconditabacterales bacterium | reverse complement strand
TTGAACAAAACTTAGTTATTTCATTAATTTGATAAGAAATTAACTCAGAATAGAGATAGACTGAACCTAAAAAATATCAACAAAGTATACCTTTGTTGGTGTTTTTTTTAGTTTCATAATATATATACATTTATCTATGTGTGAGCATCCACTTGTCAGTATAGTAATGCCAGTCTATAATACTGAGAAATATGTATCAAAGGCTATAGAATCGATTTTAGCTCAGACTTTTGCTGATTTTGAATTTATAATTATTGATGATTGAAGTACTGATTGAAGTTGGGATATTGTTTTAACATATGCATCATTTGATGAAAGAATTAAACCTGTTCAAAATTGAGAAAACCTATGAATTTGTGAAACTTTAAATGTATGAATCAATCTATCAGTGTGAGAATATATTGCAAGAATGGATGCCGATGATATTTCTGAACCATCTAGAATATCTAAACAACTTATTGAAATGAATTGATCAAGGGAAAAAATTGTTGGCACAAATATATCTTTGATTGATCAACATTGATCTTTGATTTGAATGAGAAAATATCCAATATTTTGAGAAAAAAAAATTGCTCTTTTCTCTCCAATTGCTCATCCAACTGCGATGTTTTCCAAGCATATCATACAGAAACATTGAGCATATAATATTGAATGGAACTATGTTGAAGATTATGAAATGCGGATAAGGTTCTATAATGCATGAGTTACTTTCTTTAATATTCAAGAACCACTACTTAAATATAGAATTAGTTTACATTCTACAAAATCAAAAAAGACAAAGGAAACGCTTCGTAAGACTATTGTATTGAAATACTCTTTTTGGAAAAAATGATTACTTTCTCTTTGAACTAAGTGAATATGAAGATTATTTTGAGAGATTGTTCTTTTATTATTACCTTCAATAGTAATTAATAATCTTTTTATTTTTTTGACGGTTGAAAAAAATGTATAAACATCGTTTTTTATGAAAAAAAGCACTTGAATATGAGCAATACTATACATCGAAATATAGTTTAGTGTGATGGAAGATAGAGAAGCCAATTCTAGAGAAGGTAATATTATCGTATTCATTACGTGAGCCAGTATTAGATTTTGCATGTGGTACATGAAGAATAACATCAGTTTTGGAGAAGTATTTCGACACCATAATGTGAATAGATATTTCATCTGACATGTTGGATATTGCAAAGAAAAAGCTGACAAAGGCTAAAGTATTGCAAAAAGATATTGTAGAGAATTGACTCTGAGAAAAATTTTGATCGATTTTTTCGTTTAGATTTTTCTTGAATACTGAAAATGAAATGAGAAAGGACGTTTTTAAGAAATTAGCTTCTTCTCTAGAAGATAGCTGATATATGATATTCAATAATCATTGAAACACTCGCAGTTTAAAATTCTTCTATCATTGGATAAATTATGTTTCTGTCTGAGAGAAATATAGAATGATGTCACATGCAACGATAAAGAATCTTTGTGAAGAGAATATGTTACATATCGTTGAAACTATTTGAGTTCACTATCTTCCTTGGTTTATACATGCATTTCTTCCACAGCAAATCACAATAAAGTTAGAATCATTTCTGGGAACTGTTGTTCCAAGTTTATTTGCAATTAATGTCATATATGTCTGTCAAAAAATATGATAAGCGTATTTCACATGATCAATATAGTATATACACATATATATATACATTGCCTTTTTTGGTGAATCATTTACCAAGAATCGCTTCATTAACTGAATCAGTATATTCAACCTATGAAGTTGATTGATCGTATCAGTTGAGAGATATACTCATTCAACAGAATGAAGAGGTATTTCACAACACATGACAGCTGATAAAAAAAATTCACCAACAAGCATATAACGATTCAATTTTGCTTCATTGAGATCTTCACGGGAAGAATATTTTAGTTGATTGAGAAAAAGAAGTATATTTGATTGATTTTGAACCAGTTGATCATACTAGAGAAGTCTATTCTACTCCAATGTTCGAGATCAAATATTTCATTTTTCATATGTTATGGTTTCCTCCTGTGTCTTATTTCTTCCTTCCCAAAAAATTGTATACATTTTATACATCACAAATTCCAATTACAAATATTAAGGCTTTTTTGAAATGATATGGTAAAGAAGTGTTTCCGTATTCAACACATGATATTCAGCAGCAAATAATGTTTCATAAACGTATCTCATATGTATGAGTGGGAAAAGGTAAGAAGATTCTCAAACAAGTATATCTTTCTCTAATCTTCTTTTTGTGAAAGATATATAGATTTCCCTACAAATTATCTTAGCTAATCATGTTAGTGAAAAAAATCCTTTTTTTAGATGTTTTATTCTATGATATGTGATGACCACTTGTTACTGTAGTTATTACTACATATAATAGACCATTGTTGTGCAAAAGAGCTATTCAATCTGTTTTGAAACAAACATATTCTAACATTGAAATAATTGTAGTAGACGACAATAGTAGTTGTTCCTATAAACACCTGAATAAAGAACATCGATGGAAGAACATATTATATGTAAGAAACTTTTCTAATAAGTGACCTTGCTATTGAAGAAATATGTGAATAACACTTGCAAATGGTTCATATATAATGTTTTTGGATGATGATGATCGAATTCGTCCAACTAAAATTCATAAGCAAGTTGATGTATTTTTGACTTCAGATACTAGTGATCTAGTAGCAGTGACATGTCATACTTCATATAATAGAACATGAATAAAACATCGGGATTGAGGTAAGAATGCTCGAACCTGAAGTATTTATAAACAAGCTGTCTTATGAACTCCGATTATATGAACTCATTCATGCTTATATAGTACACAGA
>CALLUT010000119.1 GCA_938010495.1 Candidatus Absconditabacterales bacterium | reverse complement strand
TAACTTTCCCCTATTAATAAAGTCGATCATTCTTCATGGAGTACCCACAACGATTTGAGGTCTATCACGAAGTTGTTGTAATTGTTTTCATATTGGTGCACCTCAATACACTTGAACCACAGAAATTCTTTTGCTTCATTTTAATGAGTCAATTTCGTTAGAAACTTGTATTGCGAGTTCTCTTGTTGGTGCAACAACAACTGCTTGTACATATTTTTTGGAAAGATCAATCTTTTCAATTACAGGAATAGCAAATGCAGCGGTTTTACCTGTTCAGGTTTGTGCTTGTCATATAATATCTTTGGTTCCATCTAATAATAATGGAATACATGCTTCTTGAATAGGTGATGCAGTTTCGAATCACTTTTTTTCGAGCGCTCATAAAGTTGAGGCTGATAAGCCCATTTCAGAAAATTTCATTGGTGATTTAATAAGTTATAATAAACAAAAGTGCCAGTTAATTTCTTCTAGAAAACAGAGAGAAATATACGAAATTAGCCATCACTAGTGTCAAATAGGCATATCCCCATGCCATAGAAAAATCATTTCTAGTTTGTTCACAAAACGGTCTAATTAAAAGTACTATATTTGTAATGCATAGTAAAGTCAAGTCTGGATCGATATTATATAGATCATCTAATAGATTTTGTAACAACATTTGTTATACTGATCACTCTATATTTCTTCAAAATAATGTTTGATAATTATAAAAAAATTCTTGCAAGAAGCTTAGATTTTGTACCAATCATTGGTCCGATTTTGATGCTGACCTGATATATAAAATGAATCGATTTTATTAGTAAAATACACTTCAAAAGAACCTCTCGAAAATGATTAGGATTTTTAGGATCAGCAGTTTTTACATTACTATGAAATATTTTCTTTTTTGGTGAGTTACTCGATATCGCTTGATATATGTCATTCCCTTTTAGTTTCAAAGAAACTGCATTTGTTCTATTACTTGTTTCAATTGCTTGATATATATGTCATGCAATATTTTTGTGAAATGATCTTTTCCAAGGTATAGAAAGTCGACTAGCAAAAAAATCAACAGTAATAAATAAATTAAAAAATAAGAAAAAATAGTAAATTATTTGTAATTTTATTCAGCACTGCTATAGTTGTATTTATTTACTTTACAAACATTCGTATGAATCTCACAAACAAGATAGTAGTAATTACATGATCAAGTGATTGAATTTGAAAAGAAATTGCATTGAGAGTTGCTAAAGAAAAAGCAATTGTTATTTGTATTGCTAGAAACCTAGAAAAGTTAGAAAAAGTATGTGAACAAGCATTAAAAAACTGAGCTAGTGATGCACGCTCATACTCGTGTGATATTGGTGATACGAAGAAACTCGAAGAAACTGTACAAAAAATAATTGAAGATTTTTGAACTATTGATGTATTAATAAATAATGCATGAGTACGACAAAAACTTTCACCATTAGAATCAATTGATGAATCTACAATTGAAAAAGTTATACAAGTAAATTTACTTTGACTTATCCATTGTACTCGTCTCTTTTTACCAACACTGCAATCAAGAACAGAAGCAGCAATTATAAATGTCTCTTCGAAATCATGAGTTACAGCGCAAGCATGACAATCTGTATATACAGCCAGTAAATGGTGAGTACGTTGATTTACTGAGGTGCTCAAAAATGATTTAAACTGATCTAATGTAAGAATTGCATGAATATATCAAAGCGGAACAAACACACAAATGTTCAATAAAACTTGAGAAGATTTTCCAATAGAAAAATTTACAGACCCAGCTGATCTTGCTGATGTAGTAGCATATATGCTTACATTACCTAAGAAAATTTGGTTACATGATGTTCGTGTCCAATATTAATTAGAAATCAAATCCACCTTCTACTGTAGTAGGTAAGATACCGTTCCACTTTTGAATTTTCTTGTCATTTAATTCAAGTTTTTTCATTTCGATTCACTGAGTTGTTAAGCTTTGTTCACTAACAATACGATTGTACTCTGCTATAGCTTCTGCTTCAACAATTTTTATCGCTTTAAGATTCTCGGCTTTTAGGAATTCTTTTTCCGCTAATTTCTTTTGAGTTTCAAGTGCTGCTTCAGCCAGTTTTCCTTCATTTTCAGCTTTCAAAAGATCTTCTTGTGATTTTAAGTAACTTTCAGGGAGTCTTATATCAATGATATTAAGATATTGAAGTGCAATTCATTTATCTGATAATTTTTCATTAGCTAACTCAAGTGTCGCTTGTTTTATTTCTTCTGATTTAGCTGAAAGATCTTTGAATGAGTAACGATAAATAACTGATTTAATTGATTCTAATAGTAATGGCATAACTATATCACTTGAGATGAGTCTAATATTTTTTGCTCAATATTGATTATAAAATCATAATCTTTTTCCATCTTGAAATTCAAATCCTACTCTTCGATCTATTACTACATTTAGTTCTTCAGAGGTATTTGCAGTTGCTTCTGCAATTTCAAAATCAAAAGTGTTTGTTGGTGAAAGAAAATAACTGCTCATTAATGGACTATATACGTGATATCACGGTTGAATTACTTTGTTATGTTGAAGATCAATTCAAACCATTCATTCAGCGATACGATCAATTTTAACAAGACGGGACTGCCCTTTAAAGATAGAAGAAATAGTAGACAAAAGAACAAAAATAATCACCCAAAACAGAGCATTTGCCCATCAAGCTTTAAAAACATGTCGGAGTTTCCAAGATACTATCCAATTCCAAAGACGGGATATACTACTTATAAACCAATTCCCTCTTTTTTGTAAATCTTTCAAAACTTCATCCAATCAATGTTTGATAGCTGTAATAAGTAAATATATCAGATAAAACGCTGCAAAAAGAACTATGAAAAATGGAATAATTTCTGATAGAAGATTTCCTATAAAATATACAGAATCTCACATTCAACTTCAGTAATATGCCATACCTTGATCATATTGGGCATAAGAATTAAATCACATTTCTAATGATTCTTCTTGAACACGAGAGTCAAATTTCGCATAATTTTGTTGTATTCACATAGGGAAAAATATTATGAATAAATATAAATTACAGTATAGACTCTCCTTAGAGTTGCAATGGAAAATGAAATTCACTTAAAAAAAGTACAAGCTTATAATAAATTTTTATTCAAGGACTTTTTCAAAGTTTTTTTTTCGTTTTAAGTTTTAACTACAAACATCACAATCATCAATGTGATCTTTTTTTCGTTTAACTAAAGTGGTTGATGATATATGATATTGATCAACAACTTCTCTTGCTGTTGAAGATGAATGGCAATATTTATCTACTACTTCTTGTTTAAAATCACTAGAATAACTATCTCTAATTCATCAAATTGAAAATTGTTTTTTACATGAATAACATTTCCATCTTTGTCATCAAGAAGAAAGTTTTCAATTTTTGTTTACTTCATTTGAAGAACAATTTATACAATTCATATTATAAAAAGAGATAAAACATATTATGTATACTTAGATAATAATGAAACTCAATAATAAAACAGTTGCAATCGTTTTAGTTTTGAGTAATAGTATATTATTTATTATGTTTTACTATTGAGGAAAATGCTAAATAAAATTAATTGAAAATCACTATTTGCGCATATTGCGCTATTTGTACTTATTGAAGTCACTTTTGTATTGATAGTGTTTCGTGAACTCCCTGTAGTAAGTCTTTATACTACGATTTGAATAGCTCATATTGTGTATTGGATAGTCGTCCTTGCCTGTTCAGTATGGAGAGAAAAATCAAAACGTCTTATAATTAGATTTATGGCATTATGGACTCCGATGATTATTCATCTTCTTATTCATATTTATATTTGATTTGAAACTATTGAAGAACATGGGCATTGACATGAACACCATGATTGAGAAGCGGGTTGGCTTGTGGTGTGAACCTTGGTAGCATGAGTACTCCTCTATTATTGAGAAAAATTACTCCATACCCATCAGCATTGTACAACACATCATACTCATGCACATAAAGCATGTATAGAAAGTGAACATAGAGAATGAGAGTGAAAATAGAAAATAAATTAATTTATTAAAATAATAAAAAAACTACACATTACGTGTAGTTTTTAAATATATTTTTTTGTAATTATGCTTCTGGTAGCATATCTTCTTTTCCTGATAATTCAGCACATTTAGCATAAAATACTGCTCTAAATTTTCTACTTCAAAATTCTTTCATTTCTTCAGCAACATTGTTTACGATATTCATTGCTTCATCAGCATCTTTGATACCAAGTTTTCACATTACGAAGTTATCTCTAACTGTTTCTAATTCAGAAGAATCGCTAGCAGCAACTGTTTCAGCATCAGCATTGAATAATGATGGCCCACAAGCTTTAGCAGCTCTTGATAACAATCAAGGATTCATTGTAAATCATAGTTCTTCACACTTACTTAGGTACTTTTCAATCTTTTCTTGAGTCTTAGACATAATTATATAATTACAACATAAAGAGAATATATTTATAGGAAAAATGCTAAAATAATCAAGTTTACTAATTATATTCAAATAACTACTCTTCATTATATACATCCCACTATCCAAATTTTTTCATTTCTCCATGCACATCTAGAAATTCTAGTCTCCATGCTGTCAATTGTATTTCATGGTTTGATTTGCTTGCACCATAACGAATATCTGAAATTATTGGCAAACCATTGTCGCTTAAATGGCAACGAACTTGATGCGTACGTCCTGTAAGAATTTCCATCTCCACGCATATAACTGATTGATCCTCCAACTTCATATATCCTATACTAGTTATTTTAGTAATACCCATTTTGGACTCAGTATATGGGACGTTTGGTGTTACCATTTGTTCTATATACAAGGGTAATTTTTTTGAGACATTCTCTAAAAATTCTGTTCCTTCATCAGTAATTTCACACAGTGCACGATAATATTTACGTAATGGCACAGTCTCTTTTTCAGCTATAGTTATTTTTTTTGATTTTTGAGCAAAGAGATCTTTAAAATACACCCATGTAGATTCGTTTTTCGCTAGGATCATATATCCATCAGTATCCATATCTAATCTATGGACCAGTTTAATGTTTTTATACTTATGATGATACAGCGAACCAACAACACTCGGTACAGAAATATTACGGTTATTGGTTGGATGGCTCAGTACTCATTTTGGTTTATACACTACAAGGTAGTCTTCGCATTCATAACATACATCAATATCTCGCTGAGGACTCTCTTCAAGTGATATTCAATCAACATATCTCAAAAATGTATAGATCAACACCACATCACCTTCTAGCAACATATATGACTTCTTGGGTACAAATTTATGTGTTGTAGATCTAGAGATGATAAATATTTTTTTTGAAGAAATTAATTTATGAAAAAAACTTCTACTATACAAAAATTGTGTCGTAAGTCGTTGATCAATTCTTTGAGGTGATCATATAAATACGAGTTCTTCCATGGTTTATTATTTAAAGTTGAAGTATAAAAGATGAAAAATTATCCCACTATCTTTTTTCTTGTATTTCTCGTCTTAGATCTTTTTTTCTTTTCGGCAATACGTTTATCAACTGCTCGTTTTGGAGGGGCAGTTTTTTTTCTTACATTTTCTTCTTTGAATGCTGATTTGATAATCTTTGCTAGCTTCTTATAGGTCTGTTCTTTATTTGCTTTTTGCGTTCTATGCACGGAAGTATCTATTCTTAAGCTTCAATCTTGCGTTATATATTTTTCGTTTCTTTCTATAAGTTTTTGTAGATAAGGTTTAGGAATAATTTGTGATTCTATAACATTCCATACTAACTGTACTTTAGTTTCATTTTTATTTATATGTTGCCCTCATGGACCAGAAGATTTTGCAGAAGTAATAGTTACTTCTTTTGTTCGCACTTTTTTTATAAATCAGTTAATCTTTGTAAGACCATATCGATAAGACATTAACGTATCATTTTTTTAATAAATGGAAGTGTTTTATTTCGATATTTAAAAAATTTTAGAATCACATCACTTGGGTGATGAGTATTTATTCGATTATAATCAATAAACTCTGCACGTCAGTCCTCTTTTAGTTTTTCTTGTATATCACGATACAATGGATCATATCTTTCATCAAGAATTACGGATAACTTTTTCTCAAGGCATTCGTATATAATTTTTTCATACGATCATAAAACAAAAGGAATAGTATATGCATCGGCGTACTGTTTAATAAACGAGATACGATTTTCTGATCGAGGATGGAGTTGAGTAAATGTTTCATCTAACACTATAATAGTAATAGTTTGATCAGACAATAAAGTTTCATCAAGTTTCCAAGGCGTCAATATACGTATTGTATCAGCTCATTTACATAAAGTATCATCTCGATTATCAAGATCATCTTTTGGAGTTTCTAACACTCATGCATCATCTGCCGTGTTGGAAAAAACACTCTCACGATCAGAATCAAATACTCTTTCAAACACTTCCTCATACGTTCATTGCAAATTAGGATCACTTGTTCATGGTCGATATTTATTAAGATTTTCTTCATTCATAAAATACGCTTTATTAGCGAAAGTGCTGTTTACCCACTGTCGACTTAGATGATTGGCTGACAATTCTCAATCAATAAAATGATAATATGTCCGATCTGCACATCTCTTCCAATCCAGTTTTGCTCGATGACAGCACCAACTTGCTAACCACATACGTTTATGGTTATGTAAATATCATGTTCTTTGAAGTTGTTGAGAAACATCATCGACTCGTTGAGTTTTGGTATTTCCACTTATTAATAAGTTTGGTAATACAGATCTTTTTTCTATTCATGTTTTATCCTCCCATATTGGGGTATCCACAAATCAATTTCCATAATTTTTCTGTACTTGTAGAAAAAATTCTTTTCGAACCAATTCCATAAGAAATTTTTCTGCTTCTTTTATAGAAAATCTATTTACAATAACTTCTACACACTCCTTTGTAGTTAGTACTCAATGAGTGATATAAGGAGAAATCTTTGCTACTCATCAATCAACAAAATTACGCGTCTTTGCATAAGAAAAAGCATCAAATAATTCCATTTTTTCTATAAGTTCACTTTTTTTGAGTAATTCCATATGCATATTTTTATAAAAGTTATTTATTCTTTTTACATTTTATACTACAATATTTTACTTCATTTCGATTTTTTTCTCGTTTTTTACGTCGAGTAAAAACTTTTTCACACGTTATGCAAACCTTGGTTGAAAGATTCTGTTTATTTCATTTCCATCATGATTTTTTTCACATTACGTCAAAAATCATAAAGGAATAAAACCATGACTCATAAAGTGTTTCTTTGCTTTGAACCATTTATCTTTGGTCAAACCCCATGTATGGTGACGATTTTTTGTTGTAAAAGTAAGATGTTTCGCTGCATTTCTCATCGCTTGGGTAGAAACATATTGCATAATTGTTGTCTCATCTTT
Organism: Candidatus Absconditabacterales bacterium; assembly: GCA_938010495.1. The sequence goes on along the minus strand of CALLUT010000119.1, from coordinate 1,835 downwards.
CATCACTGGGACCCCGTCCATAGTTGTAATAATGAAATACAAATTAGTTGTCTTTTTCATTTTCTAATGAAGCAATAAAATCTTTACTTTGTTGAGATATTTTGTCCATATCAATTTTTTTGAGATGATTGAGTATAAATGATTGTCTTCACTTTATGAATACTTCTTTATTTTTTTCAATAAAATTTCGATAAAGATAATTTAAAGGACATGCTTTTTCTCAATACTTTTCTTTTGGATCATAATAACATGTTTTACAAAAATTGCTCATTTTATTCACATAATTTGCAGATGCAACATATGGTTTTGTAGCTAAGTTTCATCAATCTGCGTATTGAGACATTCCTAATACATTTGGTGTCACTACTCGTTCAAATGCATCTGCGTACTGCTCTCGAAACCATTTATTTACACTTCAGGGATTATATCATACAAGCAAACAAAAATTTCAAATAATCATCAAACGTTCTATATGATGACTATATCAAAGTGTATCAACTTTTTCTACTACGCTTTGCACGCAGTTCATTTTACAAGAATCTTTTTCTGGCCACCAAAACCATTTGGGTAGATCTTTTTCAAAACCAAAAAAGTTTTGTTTATAAATATCTTCTTTATAAAACGTAAACCAATGATACATATACTCTCTCCATCAAAGTACTTGACGGATAAATCATTCCTTATTATTGATAGCAGTCTCTGCGTGTTCTACAGAATCAATAACTTCTTGAGGAGTTAGTAATGAAAAATTTATTGGTATACTTAGCAGTGAATGATAGACAAAGTCACTCGTCGTATACATGGCATCTTCAAGTTCTCAAAATCTATCAAGGTGATGTTGTATAAAATAATTCAAAAGAGAAATTGCTTCCTCACGATTTATTGGCATATAACGAACTGGAGTCTTTCATCGTTGAGTAATATCATTCTTATAGTACTCACATGCTTCATTCCAAAAAGTATTTTCTTCAAAAGTCTTATGCGGTACATCTACAAATGACCTATCAAATTTTCTGTTTTCTTTATCAAAATTTCGCTTTCATCATACTGGTTTATCTCACTCCATAAGTATGTTTTTACTTTTTCTCATCCAACGATAAAATGTTTCCATCACTGGAGGTTTATCAAATTTATCTTGAAAACTTTTTGTATCAATGATAAATTGTTGGTTTGGACGAATTTCTAAGGTTATAGAATTTTTATGGAGAAATTTTTTGATAGTATGTAAGCGTTTTGATACATATGATTCACAAGAATCCATTACTACAATATGGTGTATATTATTTTTTTGAGCATGTTCTAACAATCATTGTTTCCATGTTTTTGCTTGTTCCCATGTTCAGTTACCAAGACTGTGCATAAATGATTTCCCTCATGCATAAGCAATGAGTTTACTATATATATTCAATGAAAGTACACCTGCAGATGTTCATGTTTTTATTGTTCAAGATGCATGTAACACCAAGCAGCTATCTACATCATCATAGATATATGCTTTGTTTAACTGGTTATATAAGAGCCATTGGATTTTCATATAATCATAATATGTTTATTTATTTTTAATGCTATAAGATATTTGTAGACACAATCCAAACATACAAAGAAGAAACGAAGAACTACTCTTCTATCTCTACTATCATCTCTTCATAGTTAGGTATATACATTTATCTTTCATATACACATTTTTATTTATTCTACAAAAATGAAAAAATTACTAACACTAAGTTTATTAGCTCTTTTAACAGTATGAACGACGTTTTCTGCTGATTTTAATACAGTACTAAATTGGATGCACGAAAATGGTCTGACAAAATTTAACACTGAAGCTTCTTTTA
>CALLUT010000118.1 GCA_938010495.1 Candidatus Absconditabacterales bacterium | reverse complement strand
ACATGCAGGATCTTCAGAACAATCACTATCATCACAATCGAGATCTCAATCTCAGTCGTTATCTATTTCGTCTTCACATTTTCATTCCTCATTTCAATCATCGTTATTTTCTGAATCGACAGGTCATCATAATTCACATATGTTACCAATTCAGTTATCATTATTATCTTCCTGTCATGAATTTATATCAAGAAAACAATTATCAACAGTAACTCACAGTGTTATTGCGTTAGTATAATCTGTAAAGAGATCTGAGTCGATGAATTCTGATTCGTACGTATATATACAGTTTATAGGTTCTCATGTAAGTAATCATAGCCAGTTATATACTCCATCTCAATCGATATCATCATCACATATATCAGGAATTTGATCTCAATCTATATCACAAGAGTAGGATGACAAATCTCATCAACAACCATTCTCTCAAGCAATTGTAACAGTTCATTGAGCATAAAGTATTTCTCATGAATCTAATTTTACAGTAGCAGTAACTGACTTGTCTCATAAAGAGGCATAAACATTATCTAGAGGCTGCAAAGATTCAGTATCATTATCTGTTCAATCTCATCGTTCCCATGATACTGATTCAATCTCTGCTTGAGACACAGAAAGACCTTCTAAATCAAATTGAATCTCTTCTCAAGGAGCTGCAACCAACGGATTTATAAGCATTTTAATCGAAGGAGGAGAATTGTCTTGGGAAACATATACAGTTACAATATTATTGTGAGGTTTATAATCACGATCTTTAAAGAAAATACGCTGTGTAACAATATATGTTCAAGGAGTTTCAAAAGTAATAGTTGTTTCTGGATAGGATGTTTCTTTTTTTGCTTCATCTCCCCATCACCGCTCAATACTATCTATTTCATTGAGATCAATTTCTGATAATAAAGTAGTAAAGAGTATTTCTTCTCATGCAAATGCTGATAGTTTTGATGCTTGAAGCAATGAAGATTGGTTAGTATCTCATTCTTGGATTAAAAATGATGCCTGTGAAAGTCATACTCGATCTCAAAGAAAATCATAAGCTTGTGACTCTATAAAGTATAATCAATAATCATCAAATGAAATTGTTGTAATATCTTCAGGTTCTGATGTCTCTAGTTCTGTTCATAATAATCGAGTCGTACGATCTATTTTTCATGTATGCTCACTTCAAAAGGATATTGTTCACAATCATTGTGAAAACATATCATCGACTGTAATTTGATATCATATTTGTTCTTGAAGTGCTGGCAACACTTTGATTTGAGTTGAAGCTGTACGTTTTTTTCAACTTTTTGTCGTTCAAATAGCTCTTACAGTCATTGTTCAAGGCTCTGTATAGGTGTGATCAGGGTTCAATATTGTTTTTCTATAATTATCTCAGTAATACCGCTCAACTTCTTCAATATCTCATCATATATGAGCAAAAGAGACATTCAATGGAACTGTTCATACACGGGGTGTTCATTCAATTATAAATCATCAATCAATAACTGATTCATCACAATTATTTGTTGAATCTAGGACACATCAGTCCTCTGACTGGTCAATAAGACGACGATTTATATTTCATTGAAAATCAACAACTCATACTTGGTTTTTTATTCCATCTCAATCTATATCATCATCGCAAACGTCTCATAATCAATCTTTATCAGTATCGTATTGATTTGGATCATATACAGTTGAACATAAATCTAATGCATTACTAATTCCATCTTTATCACTATCGTCTGATGTGTCACATGAAGAGGGGATTTCATCAACTATTCTTTCAATAAAACTACGTGGCACTACTTCATATCTACTATACGTGCTACTGTCTTCTTCAGTAAGAATTCATGCGTCATATAATGCTCTAAGTTGTTTTCATAAAGGGTCTTCGTTAAGTTTAGTAATTATATTATCACAATATCATCACTCACAAAGAAGATTGTATGAAGACGTTATAACTTCTGAAAATGTAACCATACTTGATCAACAAAAACTTCATCAACAATAAGGGCTTGTTGTCCTTGGAAATCATTGCATGATTCATCTATCTGCAACTGAAACCACGCAGTAATAGTAATCTTGACCATTATATAATTCTGATTCATAGTCTATATCATCTAATGCTATTAGTGGATCCTTTTGAAAATCAGTCAACCAAGCTTGAGTGTAAGTACTCTTTGTTTCATTAGTAGGATTAAGACATCTATCACATGTTACTCATTGTAATAGTTCTGAAAATTCATAACGAGAAACTCAAAAATCACTACTAGCTGCATTAACAACAGGTATAATTGTTCCAAAAGAAACTCAAACTAATGCTGTAATTATCGCATAAAATACTGTGCGCATACCACATAATGACTAAATAAATATTACTCTCTGGATATAACACGTGTTCAATGATCATATCATTCCACAATTTTTTCCAAATCATCAACGTGGCAAACAAAAATAGGCATTTTTTCTTCTTTCGCCATTCACAAAGCACTTTGATCCATTATTTTTACTCCTCTTTCTAATCATTCTTCATACGTAATTGTATCATATTTTGTAGCACTTGGATCTTTATTTGGATCTGCGGTATACACTCCATCAACTTTTGTTGCTTTTACGACCATTTCACATTCCAATTCTAGTGCTCTCAATACAGCTCAAGAATCTGTCGTAGAATATGGGTTTCATGTTCATCATGCACAAAAAACCATTTTTCATTGTTTAAGTTTTTTTCTTGCAGTCAGAGCATTATATTCTTTCGTAATAGGTGGGATATGAGTTCAAGATGGACAAAACACTACTCATCATCATCAATTTTGTATAACTCTTTCATTGAGTAATACTGCATTCATCACTGTAGCCATCATTCACAAATGATCAGATTTTACTCTTTCTATTCATGCATCGATTGTGTCTCTTCGTCTCCAAATATTTCACGCTCAACACACAACAACTATTTCAAATCATTTCTTAGATAAAGAAACTAATTTTTGAGCAATCTTATCAATATTTTGGTAATCAAAAATACCAGACTCTCATGATAATACTTCTCATGACATTTTTACAAGAATTCTTTTTGTTGCGGATATAGACATGTTTCACAAATCAACTATTTAAAATTATTTTAGTCTATTTATTGTATAGGAAACTCGTGCTACTATGCAATTGATCTTACGTATAGTTCGTAATTATTTTTTGACATACTCTCATGGTGTGGGCTGATAAATTAATCAATATCACTCTAAAATTCATAACGTACTAATAAGTAGTTCAATTGGTCAATTTATTTTTTCAAATAAGCCTTCAAAATCAATTAATGTGTTACAATAATGTAAAACGATTTTTTCATCTTTGGTAAGCCTATGCATGAGTGAGTGTTGTTTATAAGTCTCCTTCTTTTTTCAAAATTCTTTGAATACGGCAGAGTATGAAGCGATAGGAATCATAGTGTTTTTTACAATTCACATGTTAGTTAACTCACTTCATGGATCATTAAATCATCATGGTACTGTATATACCTTTTTTCATTTCTTAAATGCGTAGTTTGTAGTCAGAGCTGTTCATGATCATTGATTTCATCAAGGAATAAAGAGCGCTTCAGATAAAGCAACAATAAGCTTATTTCTTTGAGGAAAAGTCCAGCGAGCTGATCATTGCTCCAAGGGGAATTGTGAAACAATAAGTCCTCAAGCATCTATTACTCTTTCTAAAAAAGAGCGTTTTCTTGATTGAAATGCGTTATATATTCAACTTCCAAGCACTACTATTGTTGGGATATTGTTACTAACTGAAGTTGTATGACATAGCATATCAATTCATTGAGCTCATCATGAGACCGTAACAATATCATAACTCTTACATTCTTTCATAAAGTCAGCAGCAATTGAGTACACATACTGCGAAGGATCTCTGGGTCAGACTACTCACAATATTTTCTTATTAAGTAATTCTGTGTTTCATAGTAAATATAATTCAAAAATTGATTTTTCATCATATATTTTTTTATTAATGTCTTTTGTTGAAACACATAGCACTCAAGTTTCATTAATCCACTTTTTTAATCATAAAGAAAGGTTTTTCATGGATTCTTATAAACATAAATAATTACTATATTGTTCCTATTTATCTTTAGCAATAAATATTAAAACAATATATCATAAATATGTCAATATAAAGTCTTGACAAATCAAACTTTTCACCCTATAATTATATTAAAGTATTTATTTTTCAAATGTCAACTTATGAAATTTCGTCACTTCAATCACGAAAGATTAATAATCGTTGCTATATGGGTTGGATTAATCTGAACTCTTTCAACACTTTGATGGGAACTACCTGTGCAATCAGTAGTAAACCCAACTTGTGATAAAAGTGCTCACTGGGATGATCTGGACGACTCATGTAAGCTAGAACTCTATAAAAACTGACAAGTTACTGACCAAGCTGAATCATTTTCAAGTTTAATTTTTTCTGCTTTATGGTGAGCATCGTATTCTAATCCTCATTCAAAGGATGTTTGATGACACCCAAGTTTAGATATAGCTACGGTTAAATGAACTCCAGTATATGCAATTAGTTGATGAAGTATAATAAGTGCTTCTATGAGAAACTGATACTGACAAGTAATTACTATAAAACATATACTAGAAGATTGAACAACTATATATTCAAACTATAGTCATCTTAATGATATGTATGTATCAAAATGAGAAACAATACAAGAATGAGATGTTATATGAACTGTGTGACGTACTTGATTTAGTATTTGAAAGCGATGAAATCATTTAGATTTTCAAATCACGACTGCAGAAAGCCCTTCACATCCATACTGATACCATGATTGTGAAACAGCCTATTATGATGCTGTAGAAACAAGAGCATGTGAAGATAAACTTAAAAAATATACAATTGATCCAATATTATTTTTCTTGGAACATGGAAATTATGATTTAACTCCGTTAGCTTGAAAAGCCTATGCATGAATAAAAATACAAGAACATGCTATTGCTCCTGAAGAAGATAATAGTGAAGAAGATAACACTGCACAAGAAATAGTTAATGAAGAAGAAAATAATCAAATCGTTGATGAACTATTAGAACAATGAATTATTATTGAAAAACCAAAACAAGAAATAACTATTGTCTCTGATAATAAAATAAGCACATTACTTAGTGCGATAATAAAAAATCGTAGTAGTTTTAGCAGAAGTGTATTTATACCTCTTGAAAGACAATACTCACAATTTGCAAAAGATAATGAAACAAGAATCCTTGCATGATCTGTACAAGCTGAAACTGAAATACCTGTAAATAATAGTATACCTTATACCATAACTTGGGAACTTCCAACTATAGAATCAGGAGACAACAGAGGAAAAATAATGCCACTACAATTTACTATTAAAGATAAGTTTTGAGTAGCGTTTAATTGAACTATGAAAGAAAAAGTTCATGTAGAATTTAACAAAGAACATGTGAGTGTAACACCATCAAGATTCTGACGTATAGTATGATGAACAAAAAATTTATTTCTCTCAGCAGAAAGAAATATAGATACAACTATAACTATTAAATATTGAGATACTGTGCTAGGTAGTGAAGTTCTACTTTATGGTAACAACTAATTCTTCTGGAACAAAAACTTTTGGAACAATAACTGTAAGGATATTATCCTTACTTAACTCACTATGAATATTATTGAAATAGCTGTTGGCTGGTAGTTCAACAGCTTTTTGAAATGGTCATCGAAAGCACGTTTCTTTTTGTGGCACTAAAGAACTCTTCAATACAGGAGCTTCTCTTAATCATGATATAGTAAGTCTTGTGTTTTCTAATTTCAAAGAAACCGATGATTTATTTACTCATCATAAAGGCATCACAATCACAAACTCTGTTGGACTTGAATACACATCTACTGGGATATCAATTGCTTGCATGGGTTTACCAGTAAGGTTCTAAATTAGGATATATTCTCACTGCTACTTTACCTATCATATCTTTTTCATAGACAAGATAATTTCATCAATCAATACATCATAAACCAAAACAACAACGAGAATCAGTACTATGATCTCTATTATCTCATAATACAAAATATCATCATTCTTGCACTTCAAAGACATCTTTCTTACACATTGATACTGAAGTCTCTCTATCATCCGGAAGATAATATTCTTCTAGATGTTCACAGTCCTCTAACGGATCAGCATCTATGTTTTCACAAATATAGACTCATCATTTATGGATTTTCACAGTATCTCAAGGGACTCAAACAATTCTTTTAATGAATGGGAGATCTTTTCCTTGTGGAACAAATACTATAATATCTGACCTTTTTAGTTTTCCTAACTTTGGAGTAATTTTATCTACTACGATAAAATCACTTTGTGAAAAAGTAGGTTCCATACTCTTCCCAACTACTGTGTATGGGTTGAAAATGAAGAATCTAATAAAGAGAACTACTCATGTAACAAACACAAGAAATGACAGGAGGTCAAATGCGTCAAGTGCTACTATTTTTAATTTAGTTTTAAGCGTACTTCAAGACATAAATTTTTGCAATTGTAAAATGCGAGTTGTCTATACTATAAAAAGGTTCTGTCTAATAGCAACACAAGCTATCAAATCAGAACCTCTTTTTATTACATATAACTGAAGTGTATTCCTTAGAAAGGAAGATCTTCTTCATCTTCTACAGCAGACGGTGCAGCGGAAGCATCTCCAGATGGAGCTGCGTTAGATGACCCTTTTGAATCAAGGAAAATAAAATTATCAACAACTATTTCAGTTGTATATCTAGCATTACCAGTTGTATCTTCCCATTTTCTTGTTCTTAATCTACCTTCAATATACATTCTTTTACCTTTAGTAACATATGTACCAATAATATCTGCAGCATTACCATAAGCTACACATCTATGATATTCAGATTCTTCAACCATCTGTGCATCCTTGTTTTTATACCTTCTGTTTGTCGCTAAAGTAAAGTTTACTACTGAGTTACCTGTCGACTCAATCTTCTTGATTTCAACATCAGTTGTTGATCTTCCAATACCCATAAATTTGTTCAAATCCATCTTCTTATAAAATAATAATAAAGCAACTACTCAAGAGCTGTACCACTGACGATAATCAACCAAGAAAAAAAATCAATTGCTTTTAAAAGGTTTTTTATTACATTATGTCAACATCGATTGAGTAGTAACGCTCTCAAACATATTGATAAAATGCCCAGATGGCGGAACTGGTAGACGCGCCGGATTCAAAATCCGGTTCATGTAAGTGAGTGGGGGTTCGATTCCCCCTCCGGGCACCAACCTAATATACAACTGATACAGTCAGTTGTTTTTTTAATAAAAAAAAGACCACACAATGATGGCCTTTTATAGTTGCATTCTTATTATCCTCTTAATCCTCTAATGATTCTTGCTCATCAGAATCAGATAATAGAAAGGAGTATCATAAATACAATTGTGTGCTCTGGTCATACTTTCACTTTTGTCATATCTCATACTTGTTTTTGTTCTTGTGTTTCTTCACATACTGCTTCTACAGCATACCAAGCCCATTTATCAGCTTCCGCATTTGGGTCAAATGGATACTCGAACATTGTTTCATTTGTTCTAGCAATCACACGCATTTGAGATAATGCTCATACTGCTTGATCAGCTCTATAAACAATATATTCACGTGCTAATGGAACATCAGCCCAAGTAATGTAATATTTATCATTTACTTTTTTCGTCGTCAATGTAATTCAGTCAGTATAACAAGTTTGAGGTCCTGCTGGAGCTTGTTTTTCTTCTATCGTACATGTTGATGTACATCCATCGTTATTTAAGATATTTCAGTCATCGCATGATTCTCATGTTTCCACAACTCAGTTACCACATATTTGTACAGCTTGTACTTTACAAATAGCATTACATCAATCATTATTAAGGATATTTCAGTCATCACATTCTTCTCACTCTTCTATCCTTCAGTTACCACATACTGGTTTTGGAGCTTCAATTGTACAAAGAGCATTACATCAATCATTCGAAACAATATTTCAATCATCACACTCTTCTCCTCATTCAACTATACCATTCCCACATATTGGCGCTGCTTCTTCTAATGGTCATATTTTGATAATATCTGATGGTTCACCGTTTATTATTCAATTTTCATCAACTGGGAACACTTGTGCATAATACTCTTTAGTAGGATCTGCAAGAATTAGTGTTCATTCTGCTTTTGATGTAGTTAATGACAATCTAAGATTATTTTTGTTTGTCCCATATCTCACTTTAAAGTAATCAATTTTTCATTCATATGTCCAAACCAAATCTGATCTACTTTTTTCAATATCATCAGTATGATCTAGAGTTATAATTTTTCTTACTTCATCTTTTACAACAAGTGCCTCTACATCTTCAAATACCGTAGGTGTAGCTCATACTTGTAATGTTACATCAACAGGATATGTTCATGGAGTATCAAATGTCATTTGTTTTTCAAATACTCATGGAGACGTCATAGTCGTAGGGACCATTGTAGCTCATTCACCCACTGCAATAAGTGCAGCAGTTACACGTTCAGCAGTTTTTATAACAAATGTAACTTCTTCTCTTATTTGAATTACAGCCGAAGGAGTAACTTCTACGTCAAGTAAAAGGTCTCAATCATCTGCTTGATAATCAAAAGGGATAGGTCATGAACTAGCCACTATTTGACTATCAAGATCCAAGGCATTTACTTCTAGAGTATGTAATCAAGGCTCTAATCAGGTTGCTATAAGCGTGAAATCTCATTTTTGATCAGAGAGTCATTCTTGCACTTCAATTCAATCAATCAACACTACCAACGGAGTATTTGGAAATGATGTTGCTCACAAAATATTAAGTACATCTGAAGTCAAAATTGAATTTTTCTCTGGTGTAACAACAGAAAGTGTTCATTGTGCAGGTCATGATGAATCAGCTAATACTTGAAGTTCAGCTTCTCATTTTATATTATCGTCATATACATCAACTACTGTTAATTTATATGTTCATGGTTTTTTAACTGTGAGTCATTTTGAAAATATTTTTACTCATTGGTCAGATGCTTCAAAAAATCATATCCCTCATCATGGAATAACTACATCTGGATCAGTATATTCAAATCATTCTACTTCAATCCATATATCTATATCTGTTGCTCATGTATCTACATTCCCATTATCATCAATTGCTTTTATTGTAACATCAGCGAATTCAGAAACTTTTATTGGGTTTGGCTCTACAGTGATTTCAAATCATACTGTTGAAGCAAGTGCAGGAATAGATGTTGCTAGCCCTAAGATTCAAAGGCATCATACTATAATTTTCTTGAACATTATTTTTGTGTAATCCAACAAATAAAGGTATATATTATGGTAATGTAAGCGCTAGAGTAGATGTTGATCAATCCGTAAATGTTGCTACGACATCAGCTGGGACTATATCATATGGTGATCAAACTATACTTGCTTTCATTACTTCAGATCATTTAGGAAGTGTTTTTCATCATAGAGTAACTACAACTGTTGCCTCTCATTTTTCTCCTTCAGAAACGGCACGATCATACGATGATTGAACTCAATCATTTGACCGATTAACTGATTCTCAGTCATAGACAAAAAGTATACTAATAGTTTCTACTTCTGGAATATCTTTTCAGGTAGTAATCACAAGGTTAGATTCTTCTACTTTCACAACAAGATCCGTTAAAATAGTGGCATCTACTCACGTAGCACCTCTAATATCTGTTGCAAGATTTGTGTAATTTGTAACTCAAGAATACACTGCAATAGATAACAAAAATGCCAATCATACTGCAATAATATTTCCTCTTAAACGACGTGTTATTGGCATAAGTATCTTCGTTTTTAAGCGTAAAATTACCTGATACCATTCACTATAGGAGTTTCGTTTTCAAAATCAACTATCAACAAGATTTTGTTAGTCTATATATTTACTCTTATTCTGATTATGTTCTAATAGGTTTTTTGCAACATGGATATTTCCTGTACTATCGTGAAGATAGAAATAATTGCTTGATTTTTTTGCCAAGACTAATGCTTCTACAGAACTTTTTGTTACTCCAGCAATAGGTGTTGGTGGTAGTCATCATACCGCTCTTGTGTTATATGAATTAGATCAATCATGAACATTATTTCAAATGACTCTTGGAGTACATTCTTTGTGTGTCATTTTTAATCAATAACATAATGTAATATCAGCATCAATTCTCATTCAATCATTTAATCTATTGTAGAATACAGAAGCTATTTCTATTCTATTTGCTGGAACACGCTCTTCTTTTTCAATAACTGAAGCTAGTGTTACTGCTCAATATGTCGACAAAGTAAATCAATATCATTGAGATTGTAAATAAGCATTGAGATCAAGTACTTTATCTCAGAATGGTTCCCAAATATTTTTCTTAAATTCTTGAAGTTGTAGATATACCAATTGGTCTATAACATCAAGATCAGGATCTACAAAAAATGTGCTTGGATAAAGATATCATTCTAATGACGGTAGAGATCATTTTTCTTTGATAGCTTCTCAAATAAATTCGTATCTTTCTCAATAACGACCTATAATTGTTTGGTCCGAAATAAACGAACGATACTCTCAAGGTTCAGTTAATCATTTGTCGCTTAAATGTACGTCAATATCATAACTACTCCATCATTCAAGAATAGTAATATTATTATATGTTTGTACAGGTCAATCTAGGAATACTTGTAGCAAGTCTTCATGAGCATATGATCAAGAAAACACATATGATCATGGTTGAATTTTTTTCACATCATCATCGTTATCTTTCAAGAAGCCCTTTAATGAATATCTTTCCATAAATCATAAGTCCTCATATAATGAGGTTTGTGAGAGAGATTGTCATTCTTTGATAGTAATTGTATTATTATAATCTATCGTTGATCATCATAATTTTCAAAACAAAAATCGAATAATTAGAGCGTAAATAATTAATCGTCATGGGCGAAGAAAACGTGTCATTCCTATATCAAATTTGTAAATAAATTGTTAATTACTATAATTAAACTATGAAAATAATCAATCTAGAACATTTGAAAAAAATAAAACAACATATGTCACCAGAAAACTGTTTACGAGTTTTTGATTTTGATGAAACATTGACTACGAAATGATGGAGCAGTTTTTCTCCAATTCATGATGCTGACGTATCATGAGAACTCGATATATTAAATGATTGGATGATTTGTATTTATGTATCATCATCGTATGAACAAATGCATGATCAACTCAAGAAGAAATGACTCACTTTACCATCAGCTGTTATTAAAAAAATTCAAGAACAAGACTACGATATATTCAAACACGAACAAATGAGTTATCGACGGATTGAAACTATGGAAGTATGAATAAAAACAAATACACAAATTAATTTCTGTGATCACGAGAAATTTACTGCCAGAACATGATCTATAAATCTAATAGATCAACTTCTTAAATTATGATACGATGTACTTATTATATCAGCATGAGTAACAAACGTAATCAAGTATGTATTTGAAAAGTGGTGAATAGATCTTACTCATAAACATTTAACTATAGTGGCTAATGAATTTAAAACAGACAGCGAATGAGTTGCTGTTTGATATAGCGAACCACTAGTAACATGCTATACAAAATGTGATGTTGATTATCAATCATATGGTATTCCAGAAAAAAAATACGCACTTCAATTTTGAGATAGCTATACAGATTCTATGATGGTAATAAACTACTTCGATCGTGGCAACCTCTTAAACATTTGATTTACCAATTGAAACGATGTTAAAAAAGAATCTTTTAAAGATGCTTTTGATATATTGATAGATGATAAGGTTTGAGGTATGGATGAGATTTGTGAGTTATTTCAATTTTAGAGAAGAAAAAAAATGATGCATATCATCAGTTATGCGAAACGTTATTTTCATAAAAGATTTTTTATCGGATTTACGAAAAAATTCATATACTGACCTTCTCATTTCCGGATCATATGTATTTATTCTTAATGAGTTTTGATGTTCGGTATAAGTCTTTTGTTCTACATTTTCTTGATGTTTACCATACAGACTATATATAAAACGGATGAATGAAACACATCATTTTTGGTAAAAATAACTCATATCTCTTAATTGTTCTTGATATTTTTTAGGCATATGCTCACTTGGTCATCATCAATGATATCAATGTGATCATCGATCATCTATTGCTTTAGAAAAAATTCAATTACGTGTATCATCATTCTCTTCAAAGAGAAGGGTTGAATTTAGTCTAACAAAACACGGAATTTGAGGGCGTTGACTCTCAGGCATTGTTTCTAGCAATCTTTGTCCTCTAGTGATTCATTGAAAGACATCTCTCTCCTTTCATTCAATTCAAGATGAAGGTTTTGGATGAAAATAAGTCTTAGATTTATAATTTAATTGGGTTCAGATTATATGTGGTATTGTATATCATTTATATGTATAGTCAATCGTAGAAAGAAAATCAGCCTTAATAATATGATCAATCATATGAGCTCATTTCATATGATTCAATTTATATGATCAATTTTGATGATTGTTTCTCATTAAGTAATCAAGAAAAAAATATTCAGCAGATTTTCATCAAGTTCATGAATTTATAGTGCATTGAAAAATCCTTAAATCTCGATCAAAAAAATCATAACATTCAACTGTATTTCTTAATTTCTGAACACTTGAGATAAAATCAAATATCAATGAGGTGCTTTCATTCTCATTATATCATGGATGCAATACTCATCGCAAAGCTGTAGTGATATTATCATTTTTAGTAGGAATAGAGTTCCCTTCAATTAAAGGAAGTCTTTGTCTTATCATATTTATATGTTCTTGATTTATTGGTGCAGGTAATCTATTTTTCATAACAATACTATATATATTTATAATTATTAGTCAATTAGTATTAATACTTCAATTGCAATCACTCTATGTTCAATTACTATAACTATAGTTTTTATACTCACTATACAAGATATGGAAATACTTCATAATGAGCCAGTAGCAAGTGTTATCGTTATATTTTTTATACTTATTGCTATAGCATA
>CALLUT010000117.1 GCA_938010495.1 Candidatus Absconditabacterales bacterium | reverse complement strand
AGAGTGGTTAGATGAATATCTACAATGGTCAGTACAAGAAAAAGAAAAAATGATGAATGGTTGAATGAAAACTATGATGTGAAATGCAGTAAAAGAAGTTGTTACAACAACGACGACGATTAAAAAACCAATGATGAATACAACAACACCTACACCTACTTCATGAAATACAATAGCAGATCTTGCTATGAGTAATCCTGATCTGAGTATGCTTGTTGATATAGTAGTATATCTAGATCTAGCTGATACGTTAATGGCTGATGGAAACTGGACAGTATTTGCTCCGACAAATAAAGCATTTGAAGATGCATTGTCTATGTTATGAATCACTGCTGAGCAACTCATGGCAGACAAAGAACTTTTGACAAACATTATCATGCATCATATCGTTGGAATGAAAGTAACAGCACAAGATGCAATGAACCTTACATATGGAACGCTGGTAACAACAGCTTCTGAAGAAACAATAAGAGTAAGATCAGAAGCATGAGTGTGAGTATGGATTGATGACAGTATGGTAGTAGATGCAGATATGATGGCTTCAAACTGAGTAGTACATGTTATCGATAAGGTACTTCTTCCACCATCATTTGTCAAAGCGAATTGAATGATGACAGATAGAGGCGATATGAACATAGCAGAAATTGCAATGTGAAATGATATGTTTAGTACACTTGTAGCTTGAGTTCAGGAAGGAGATCTAGCAGAGATGCTGATGATGGAATGACCATATACGGTATTTGCTCCAACCAACGATGCATTTACAAAACTTCTAGAAATGAATAATATGACTGCGGAAGAACTACTTGCTGACACACAAATGCTAAAAGAAGTGATCTCATATCATGTAGTACCATGATTTTACACATCAAAAGATGTTATGGGATTAGCAAGTCCAATGATGCGAACAACAGCAAACTGAGCTGAAATCACGGTCGATCCAAAAGGAATGATAAACTCTGCTACAATTATTAACGCTGACATCTATGCTAGCAATTGAATAATACATGCTATTGATGAAGTACTCATGCCACCAAAGGAAATGAATGCAGATATGAATATGAACTGAGCAACCATGAATATAGCAGAAATAGCAATGTGAAACGATATGTTTACTACACTAGTAGCAGCAATCCAAGCAGCTGATCTAGCAGATATGTTGATGATGGAATGACCATACACGGTATTTGCACCAACCAACGATGCATTTCATAAGCTCTTAGTAAAAAATTCAATGACAAGAGATCAACTTCTAGCAGATGTAAATATGTTAAAGGAAGTGCTTGCATATCACGTAGTTCCATGAGTATATAGTTCTTCAGATATTATGTGATTACCATCAAATATGATGCGAAAAACAGCTAATGGAGCAATGATTGATGTAGATCCTATGTGAAAAATCAACTCCGCTACAATTATAAACGCTGATATTTATGCTACTAATTGAGTAGTACATGTTATCGACGAAGTCCTTATGCCATAATTATATATACCTACAGACTCGTATACTTACCTGTATTACAGAACACATACAGTACAGTAGATCACTACCTTAGAAAATCTCTCTCAAGTGAGAGATTTTTTTTATGATATTGAGTGAACAGTGATATACCTATTTCTTTATTGAGATTGGTATGTTGATATATACTATAATGAAATATTTTACTTTACATATGAATGCATACGTATGAAATATACAACACTATGAAACACAGACATACAGATATCTCGTATCTGTCTAGGAACAATGACTCGGTGACATCAAAACACCATAGAGCAAGCACATGAACAAATGTATCTTGCGATAGAGCAGTGAGTGAACTTTTGGGATACAGCAGAACTATATGCGATACCACCACAACCAGATACGTATGGAAAGACAGAAGAATACATATGAAAACGATTTACCAGAACAGGTAAACGTAATGAGGTAATTCTCGCTACAAAAGTCTCATGACATGGTATACCACATATACGTGATGGAAAAACATTCACTTCAGCAGGAATCAGATCAGCATGTGAAAACTCACTCAAACGTCTCCAAACAGATTATATAGATCTATATCAGCTCCATCGACCATCACGTCCAGTTCCAATGCGATGTAAACTTAATTACTCAGATGAGATGCGAATTCAAGACAATAAGCATGAAGATCAGATGCTAGAAACACTTCAAACCCTAGCAGACCTAATCAAAGAAGGAAAAATACGTCACATTTGACTAAGTAATGAAACATCTCGATGAATTATGAAATGGATTGCATTGGCAAAAGAACATAATCTCCCACGCGTGCAAAGTGTCCAAAACTCCTACTCACTGATCCAACGCAGAGATGATGTAGATGTAGCTGAAGTGTGTCTCCAAGAAGATATTTCATATCTACCATACAGTCCTTTGTGATGAGGAGTCTTATCATGAAAGTACTCAGATGGAAACTTCCCAGAATGAGCAAGATTTAGTACTCGATGAAAAACGCGTGTTGCGCAATATTTCACTCCTGACACGATTGCAGCATCACAAGCATACGCAGATATTGCAAAAAAATAC
>CALLUT010000116.1 GCA_938010495.1 Candidatus Absconditabacterales bacterium | reverse complement strand
TTACCGGAGAACGATTATACAAACTATCAGGTAGATGAAATAATGAAGCTAGTTCATTAGCTGAAAATATATTTCTTTGAAAGAAAAAATCCGGTAGATGAAATTTAGCTGCAAACTTCCAAAGTGGTTTAAACATAAACTCCATTACATCAGCCTTAAAATCACTTTTATCAAACTCTTTATTATACTCATCAGTATACACTGAAGTACTAGCAAACACATTTAAAACATTTTCTTCAGTCCTAGATGAGTCTTCAGATCAAGATATCAATAAGAATGAAGACTGAAAAGCCTGAGAAGCAGCCTCTTCTCACATCGTATTGATTGAATCTTCTTGAGACTTCAGCATACGAACCATATTTTGACCTCAAGCCTTCATTGCTGTCTCACTTGTTTCTTTTTCTTTTCATGTTCATGAAAGAAACTTCATTGCAGTCAATGGAGCTTTAATTACCTTTTTCCACGTAGGATCAGGCTTAACAAAAGTCTTATCATTTCTATAAAGTCATGTTGCTCGCTTTTTGGCTTTTTTATTAAACCAACTTCATACTGGCTTAACGTTCCATAGAATATAAAATTCATCTTCTTGGTTCACTTTTGCAATCGAGTCTATAAGGTTATTCAATGGATCATCTTCTAGTTGTTTAAAAATACGAATTGGATATATCGGGTCTTTTTTTGGTTCAATAGCAAGGATATCATTAAATTTTTTCTTAAAAAAATCTGGTCTTTTGATTTGTTCCATTGAAACTTCGGCATATTGAGCAGCAATTGATCATTCTAATATCTTTTGATACTCTGGATAGGTTCCTACCACAAATGATAACAGTCATTTTTCATAAAATAATCCAATAGTTAACTTTGGTTTATTAAACAAGAAATCCATCAATCCTTCTTGAAATCATAGTTGTCATAATTTGTGCATACTTTTATATACTTGAGACATACGGCCAATCTTTTCTTTCATATCTTTTGCCAACTCTTTTTGTACTTCACGATCAGTCTTACTATCTCATCTTGGAAGGAGAACCTTAAGAAACACCATTCTCCTCGCATTGAAAACATCATAGATAAATTCAAAAACGTATCTAATAAGTTTCCAAAGTATATATCCCAAGATACACAATCATATTATTATAAATATTTGTTTCATGTATCAGAACAAATCTCAAGTAATTCATCAAAATCAAGTAAATATTTGATCTACTATAGTGTCAGATCATCAAAGTCAAGAGTCAACTACATCTCACGTAGCAGTACCATGTGATTGGTCAATCTGCTGTATTGGTTTAGAAACTTGTCTTCCTGATGCAATAAATGTCTGTACATCAATTGGCGTCATTAAGTCCAAACAATCTTTTTTACTCTCTCCAAATGCACTTCTTGTTAATTTAGAAAATTCATGCTTAAGCGAAGGATCATTAAGCAATGTTTCTTGTATCATATATTGACATCGTTGAAGTGTTGTCATCAAGATTATTTTGTTTAAATTTTATTTTTAAATCACTTTCAATGGGCTTTCTGTTATCTATAATAAGTATATTTACCTCTCCTTATTCTGTCAAAGGACTTCATATGAAAACAATAGATTTATTGACATTTCACAAAAACAGTGAATACTATATAAAAAAAGCATCAGATGGCGCACTTTTTGTGTATCCTACTGACACGATTTATGGAATATGATGAATTGTCACTCCTGAAATTATAAAAAAAATATCTCTTTGCAAAAAACGTTTAGCAAAAAAAAACTACTCTATTATTGCACCATCTTTTACTTGGATCAAAGAATATTTTGAAGTCTCAGAGAAATTTGAAAAAGAACGATATAGTTTATATAAAATTCATTGACCAATAACTACTTTACTTCCTCTAAAAAATGAATTTCAAAACTTTAGTAATTTCAATGTCTTATCATGAAACAATTTAATTTGAATACGTTTGATCAAACATGCATTTCAAGAGTTCGTTAAAATTCTGGGTCAACCGATTATCACAACGTCAGTTAACATAAGTTGAACTCCATCTACTTTATCTATAGATAATATACCATGAAAAATGAAGTGATATATCGACTTTGCAATTGATGATTGAATACTTAATGGCAAAGGTTCACGCATCATCGACTATACAACATGAAAGATAATTCGTTAAAAAACTTCATCTCAAAGCAAGTTTAATATTCAAATAACCCCAATCATTGCTGCATTATCTACACAGTATTTCATTTGTGAAGGCGTTATGACATCTAGATCAGATGTTTTTTCCCTTAGTTTTAGATTTGCAGATACTCATCATACAATTCAGATAGTCTTAGGTGAATAATCTTGTATACACATATGTAATTTTGATGTCAAAGCATCAGTTACACGCTCTTGAAATCAATATGCTATGTTTGCGAGTATTTGATCAGTTAGTTCTATATTGTTCCTTTTGTAATACTCCAATAACGAATAAACTTGAGCTTTGATTCATGAAAAACTAAATTGACCTTTTATATCAATCTTACGCAAACGTTGAAATATAATTTCATCTTT
>CALLUT010000115.1 GCA_938010495.1 Candidatus Absconditabacterales bacterium | reverse complement strand
AATAGAGTTTGCATAACCATTTTTTAAGTAATGATAATAATTTTTTAAAGTAATTTTTTGTATCATTAGAATATTTTTTTCTTCATTAATCAAAAATAACGTATCTTTGTTTTCAGCATCTTTCAGTTCGACAACATCTATCGAGTTTCATCATCTTTCATTCAAACTATCAAAGTTCACAATTATAGAATCGTCATGTTCTTCAATAGAAGGTCTAAGAAAAAGTAATCATATTTGCGTAGAAATATTGACAATAAGTAATGGTGATTTTTGCTGAAAAAAAGTTTCTAGTTTACTTTTCATAGTATTCATTGTTTCGAGTATTATTTAATTAAAAGCAAGTTTTCTATATTCTGCTGGTGTTATAATGATTTTTTCTATTTTTTTTCATCATATTTCAAAGACGCCGTTGGTTTTAAAGAATTTGATTAATCAAACTTTATCTTTTGATACAATATTCTCTAATAGATTCATTCATACTTTATTTTCAAACATTACCTCATTACTTCATGTATATCAATTTTTATTTAAGTGATTTGTTAAGTACAAGGGAGACACTCTTTGATTAAAAGTTCATGTAACCTTTGATCAAAATTTATCAGAAGTATAACAATATAAATCAGCTCTTTGTATTAATCTAGGATTAAAGACAAAAGTGGGCTTATCTGAAGATGATCGGTTAGCAAGAGTCTTTTTAGTTTGCATTCTCATAAATACAGAAAGAGCTCATCAGTTATCGAAATCGGTAGTTGATGACATTCACTTAGATAAGATACCTTTATTCCATCTGGTAAATGTGGAGAGGAAATATCAGCTTTTAACAAGGTTAAGCATAGCATCCATATCATTTGTTATGCTTGCATACATACTATGCAATCATTTTGATTTTAAAACATTGTATGCCTTTTCATCTACCATATATGTTTTGTATTCAGAAGAAATATCTTTCATTCAAGAAATCTTTTCATTTGGACTTAACAATTTAGGATTATTTCTTATCTCCAATTTTTTCTTTTGTAATTTTGCAGCAGATTCTGCTGTTTCTGGTTTCATTGAATCACGAATTCATAACTTCTTTCATACAGAATTCATTATCATATCAAGTTCTTTCTTAGAAAGCGTCAAATTATTATCAATAAGTATTTTTACTTCACCTTGCATAGCGATTTGGCTAGATGTATTTGATGCTATCAATACTGGTATCTGCTTTCAAGAAACAGTGATATTGAATCTAATCATTGGAATTGAATAGTTCAAATTTCAAGTTGCTTCAGATGAAAATTGATAATTTATATTACTTTTAGGTACGTCATTTTGTTTTTTTAGGTTATGTAATGAATTTTTCCAATGATTTTCAGTTAATTTAAATCTGATCGCAGTAACTTTTTTTCAAAGAAACATTTCTTTGTGAATAGTCAAATGATGATTATCTATAACATCATCATCAAAGATGATATTTTCACCAAATAATTTGTAAGAACCTGATTTAATTGATTCTTGAACCTGCATAAACTTTTGAGATATTGCATCAAAAACTTTTTGATTTTCAACTGAAATATCAATTGTTTGTTTTGTTTTAATTGTTTCTTTGAGCTGAATATTTTCTTTTGTAGCAGTCTTTTGTTTAGGAACAGTTTTTTGATAAATAGAACTCTTGAGATAAGTTTTTTTCAATCGTTCTCTTCTTCATATAAGGGCATTTATAACATCATTAGCATTAGATATTCATGAATCATGAACAATTTTCTTTATATTTTCATTTGTCATAACAATAACAAGTTTATAAACTTGTGATTTAATTTCTTGATTAGTAATATCTTCAAAGATTACACCAGCTTCATTTGCTGTTGCAGGATTTCTCATCGTATTAATTTCAGTAACTTCATGATTAGCAAAACTTGGTTTATGTGCACCCATTCACCTATAAAACAATCATCATCAAGCATCTATTCTCACAAGATTATATTGTTGTTTTCAGATATTTACTCATCCTCAAGGGTTCTTTTCAAATATCGTTTCGGTCTTTAATATGTTATCATAGTCTAAACCAAAAACATCTCGATTAGCCAACCAAGCATCAACAACAAATCAGTTTTTTATATCAGCATGATTGAATTTTTGTTTTAATCATTGTTTATCTGATTTATTAATATTCTTATAAATACCTCATGGAATTTCAGCAGTAGCTGCATATACTTTTCAAGTTTTATCTTTTATTAACTGAGTATCTACAGCTTGGATATCTAATGAATTATAAATTTTATTACAAATATATTCTGTTGCACATCTATCTGTGTTTCCTGCATATTCTTTTAAGTATAGTTTTTCTCAAGTTATTTTATGTTTATAAATTTTGCATCATTGAGTTCATCAAGCATCACTTTCGTATTGCAGGTCTTCAAATTTTAATTCAAATGAAGTTCGCTCCACGTTAGATTTACTGCTATTTATGTCTTCTTTTTGTTTGATTTGTACTTGTATGGTCTCATATTTATATTCTAATATTTTTTCTTCAAGTTTTTTTCATGATGACTCAAGCACTAAATCATTTCAAGAAATTACCAGCACATCTTTATATAAACTCCCTTTACCAGAAATGTTTATTTTTAACTTACCAGTCGAAGAAATCCATATTTGTACATCAGTATTTTTTGGTAATGATATTTCTTTAAGTGCTCAGTTAACTTTATAAAGAATTTTTCAAGGTCATGTATAATATCATTCTCCTAACAATTCTATTTTCTTGCCATCAAGTACAATTGTTTTTTTGACCTCTTCAATCACTACTCAATTCTTTTTTGCTTCTTCAAGTTTATGTTTGATTTTTTTATCAATTTCATTTAACTTACTTACAAACTCATCTGGAGTAATTTCTTTTTGTTTTTCTAATAAATTTTGTAATTCTTCTTGTAAATTTGATATTTCTTTTAGATCTTTATTCTTTCATGTGAGTTGATTTAAAGGGGTTCAATTGATGATTTGATTTTTTAAATTTTGAGAGACTATAGCAACAGTCTGTTGTAATGATTCATGATATTGTACCATATATTGCAATTTTTGAATCTCTACGTCTATTTGTTTGTTTAGGTAACTACTTTCTAATTCTTTATTTAATTGTTGTTTTTCTTGTAAAGAACTAATTTTTTTCTTGAAACTATTTATATTTTTTTGAAAAATAGATTGAGCAATATTGTTGTACTGATCTACTGATTGTAAATCCGATCACATATTTTTCTCTAGATGTGCATCAGTTTCTCAAAGAGAGTCTTTAACAAGAGTGTCTATATCTTTTTTTATTATTATTGACTGCTCTAATTCTTTTTGATTGATATCATTAATTTTTTCTCATTCAATAATACTAATTGGAAGTTCTCACATTGTATCACTTTGAATTTCGTCAATTACTTCTTGAGCTTTTCAATAATCTCATTTTTCTTTAGCATCTTCTAGATCATGTAACTTATCAAGTATTTTTTCTTCATGAGCAGTAAAATTATTAGATTTTTTATAATTTTTAATGAATTTATATACAGCTACTGATCATACTCATAACAAGACTAATCAAATCATAATTTTATCTACAGCAGTCCCAGTAGAAATAACGGTTTGAGCATGAGATTGAATCGACATAAGCATCATACTAATAGTTGCAGTAACTTTATATGAGAACTGTTTAATGTTATGCATTGTAAGTGAAATGGAACCATCCTTAGAATTAATTGATGTCTCATCAGATATTTTTATTGAAAGACCTAATTCATCTTGTAACACATTTAAATATTCTTGAGTTTGATTTAATTTAATATCTTGGGGTGCTCATGGAATTAGTACTTTTTCTGATTCTTGTATAGATTTTTTTTCTATCTTTTTCTTAAAAGAAACATCAGGTCATCATGGCTTTGTTCAAATAAGAGTGCTTCACTCATAGAATGTAAAATATCATTCATCTTCTAAATACTCTTGCAATGAAAAATCTTCTCGTTCTTGATCTCCAAATGAATCTTGTTTATAGTTATATTTATAAGTCATTTTTCCATCAACAATACGTCTTTCATTAAATGTAACTCACAATTGATCAAACCCTTGAATTTTTTCTTTAGCAGCTTCTATATCAACTGATTTATCACTCTTAATAAACGTCATTTTGTGAGGTGGATTACCATTTTCATCAGTTGCAACGAATACAACCTGATCTCAATTCCTTTCCATCGCATATCACATCTTAGAATAGACACGGTTTGCGTCTTCTACAAAATCTCCAAACTCCTGATCATTTACCGTAAAAGTAGTTTCAAGTATTTTTCACTCAATTTTTAATAATTTATCTTGATTCATTTCTAAATCATATTTCCTTCAAAAGGTATGTCTTGTAGTTGTTGGATGAAGACAAAATGAAACTGCAATTGCATATCATAAACACTTGGTCCACAATCATCATGCTTTCTTTTTTGCGTTTTCATCATCTCGATCAACTGATTCAGTTCATGCTATATTTAATAAAATTTCAGGAAATGATTCGGCAAACTCCTCTCATACTTCTTGTGCTGATTGAACGGTTGCCAAAGAAATTTTTTCTCTTAGAGCTCATGCATTTTTTCATATCGAAGATGGCTTACTCATATCAATTTTTCTATGTTTGAATGGATTCAAAAAAGATTGATTATTTTGTAATGCTCTAGCAATATTTCACATTGTTCATGGCATTTTAGCAAACTTACCTACTCACATAGAAATTCATCTTCACAATCAGATGATTCATGCTGAGGTAACAGTTCATATAAGAAATTCTTTTCATGTTGCTTTTAAGTACGTCTCAGCAGTGATATCTCCCCTAGCCATCAATTGTTCAGGTGTAGGATTATCATAATTAGCTGGTCAGTCATCCAAACTATTAACTATCTTTGTAGTCACATATTGCGTTGCTCTTGATCACGCTATTCATGCCGCAGTTGAAGCAGCAATAACTAATAAACTCATTCAACCAGAAGCAACCATAGTTAATACTGCAACGATAAGTCATCACAACATAGGTAATCCTTGAGTTACCATAAATTTATGAAATGTTTCAGGATCGCTATTTTCTCTTTTTAGAATTTCATCAATAATTTTCTCAAGTTGACCACCTTTCTTGATTTGTTCATGCATATTTTCATATCAATCAATCTGTTCTTTTAGTATTCTATCTTCATCTGAGAGTATTTCTCATAAATACAGTTTTTGTTCTAGATAACTTTTGGCATATTCTATGCTTCCTGACAAATTTTCCCTCAACGAGACGAGTCATTTTTTCATTACATCTGCTTGAGCAACAATATCATCCCTCAACTTGTAAGTAATCTCTCATCATTTTTGTACTAGCTGAAGACTTCTTACAAAAGGTAAA
The DNA here is from genome assembly GCA_938010495.1 of Candidatus Absconditabacterales bacterium. The sequence continues at coordinate 7,122 of CALLUT010000115.1, read as the reverse complement.
CATTGTGTTTTTACTCAATCTACATGATCAGATAATCAACTCATTACTTCATTATTTTGATTCATAGCATGCAGTGCATTTCTACTATCATTTATTAGGGATACTGTCGAGAATGGAATTTTGCGAATAGTTTCATGATCAAATACATCTCTAATTTCATATCACTTATCATAGTCTTGTACTAAGTTTATAGATCAAGGACCCATCACTCCTCATTTTGGCAAAAATATTGATTTTTCAGTTGTATGAATTGGCAACATGTTAAACTTCGTATATTCATACTCTGAAACGAGCAACGTACTTACTTCTCATGATATAAAATTAACACGACATAGTTTGTATCATTGTTTCATATATTCTTTTTCTGTACTTGTCGCATCTAGAGAAAAATTTTGTAATTCTGATTTTGAGACTTCTGATATACTTGGTGTTTTACATCGTTGACTATCAATTCAACATTGAATTTGATCAATGATATCTGCATATGGAGCCATTTTAGAAACTTCTTCCGTGAGGGCTTGGTTATCGCCCATAGCGATAACACTTTCTATATATTTTCTAAATTTTTTATCGTCTCAAATATTATCAGACAGTTCTTTTCATGATCAATGTGTTCGAGAGTATCCATATGAAGAAATATTTTTTCAAATTTTTACTCTTTCATCAGTGATTCAAGGAAATTTATCTTTGGTTGTACTCTTTATAACTCAAGAAGGAATAAGCGTATAAACAATATATTCATCAAATACATCTCTAGGAACTAATCATGCCTTAAGTCATTTTTTAAGAAATTTATATTGATTACTATATACAGTAACTTTCTTCTCAAAGATCTTTTTCTTTTTTATTTTTGCTTCTTCAAAAGCATCCATTAACTCTACTTGATGACAGAGTAATTCTGTACTAATATCACTTCACAAAATAGAATAATCTAGACTACCCATCACATTAAATGCTCTAGCTAGAGAGAAATATGAAAAGATAGTTCTATCATTTGCGATCCATTTCTTTAAGAAATTTGCTCAACTTGTGTGTTTTAATAGAATTTTATATTGTTCAGAATATTGATCAAAATGTTGTTGTATTTTTCATTGCATACTATTTTGAATAGATTCAATTTCTGATGTAAGAGCGACATTTTCTTTAATTATTTTTGATTCTTGTTGAGCATAAATGTCAGCCTTATCTAATATAATTTGATTTTTTATAATTTCATGATTTTTTTCAAATCCTTCAATTTTCTTAGTAATTTCTTCTCTTGTTTGTTTAGACGATTGTAATTTTTCTTCGTCATTTTTAATTGTATTTCGTTTTTTTATTTGAATCCAATTTTTGGCATACAGAAAAAAGGGGCTTCATGCATCAAATCAATCAAAAAGTTTTTTTTGAGATCATTTTTTAATTGATTCTCATTGAAAAAGACTCCAATTCAATCCTTGTAATTCTTGCATTAAAGAGACCTTATCTTCTATACTCAACTCAACTCATTGTCCTATTTTTGACTTTCATACAATCCATTGCGAAAAAGTTCTATTTGGTCATAAATCCGTCTGTTTATCAATATATGATCCTCACAATATTCTTATAAATTCTTTTTGAACATTTTTGTCTGTAGTAATTTTTTCTAATTTTGCACGTTTTTCTGGATCAGATAGTATTTTTTTGATTGCTTTCCATTCTTGAGCAGAATCAACTGTATTATTATCAAATCATGATCACTCAAGAGAAGCAATATTCAATATTCAAAGTGATTCCAAAGAATCAATTCATGGAACATGTTTATTATTTTCAATTGATCAAAATTTTTCTTTCATGATTTTTAAAAAATAAAATTAAGCAATTAGCTTACCTTTTTTCTTTGATGTGCTATTTTTAAATTTTTGATGATCTTCTATTTCATGAATTTCTCTTTGTAAGAAATATGCAATTAATATTCTAATTAGGACAATAATTCATAATTGAGTTAGGTGTTCTACACTAGGATCTTGTACTGATAAGATTATATCAGCACAAATTAGTAATTCCAACGCGAACAATAAATTTTCTCAAAGCTTCATTCTAATTGCGTTCATTCATTTAGTATTTTTACCTTTTGGTCGTCAAAAACACTTAAAAGTATAATGCATAACATAATGCAATATTGCATAACAAAAACTCAAAAATATAACAAGAATTGTTATAGAGTCAATAATTTCAACAAACACAGTCACTAGCCCATCTGTCATATCATATTCCAATAATTATAAATATACTAAAGTATACACTAAACATGCTTTTTCTGCAAAAAAAACCTTGCATACAGATACTACAATCGTATTCATAAAAGTATGAAAGAAGTGTTGGCAATAGTTATAGTTATTTTGATGTGAGCATTTGCTGCAACAAAAGCTGAATGATACTATGTAGACCCGTCATTACAGACGGTATTATCTCCAGTTTACTCTCATATTGATCAACAAAAATCGCAAAATCGATCGCAAACAATCGCAAGTCTTTCTAAGAAAATAGAAACTACAAACAACACATATGTTAAAACATGACTTTCTGAAGTTATGCTTTATCTAATTTCAAAAGAGGATGCTAAAGATACAAGCATCTATTCTTCGTTTATAGAATAATATCCTATAGATTTATTAGAAATTTCTAGGAACCTCTAAAGATTACTTTCACAGTACTCACTAATACATACACATCCATTAACACAGACCAATTTTGTATATAATACAAATCCAATTTTGCCTCTTCATCAAAAGAAAGAGCATCTCTACCGAATATTTGAGCATATCATGTAATTCAAGGTTTAACACTAAACAATCTTTGTTGTCGTGGTTTATATCTTTCTACTTCAAATATTTCATGTGGTCTTGGTCAAACAAGTGACATCGATCATTGCAAAACAGAAAATAAGTTAGGTAATTCATCTAAAGATGTTTTACGTAAAAAACGTCATACAGGAGTAACTCTTGGATCATTTTCTATTTTCTGAAGTTCTCATTGGCGTACATTTAGATCAGAATCCATAAGTTCTTTTTTCAATTCCCAAGCATCTTTTCATCCATATTCTTCTCATACAGACAAGTGTGTGTACATTGAACGAAACTTAGTAAAAGTGAATGGTTTTTGATTTCTTCACACTCTCTGATGCATATATAATGCTGGACCTTTACTATCTATTTTTATAATCAGTGCTATAAGAAGCATCAACGGTCATAACAGCATTATTGCAAAAATAGATACAACAATATCAAATGTTCTCTTAATAACCCTCCACCGTCAATCTAATGGTGATGGAATATACTCCATTGCTAATAGTGGCCCGATTCTATGTGGAACTGCAATTAAATCTTCTAAGAAAAATGTATCACTTGCATGGTACAATAATTTTCAACTAATACGACAACTGTCTGCAACCATTTGCAATCGTTCACTGTCTAGTTGTCCAGTAGTTAGTACAACATCATAATCACTAAGAAGTTCATCTCAATATTCATCAACTGAAATAAGTGATAACTCATAAATTGGAAAAGTTCATAATGATTCAACGACTCAGTTTATCATAAGTTCATCATCTCATACAACGAGTACTTGATAAGGCGATTTACGTTCTAGATAGCTATTAATTTTATTATAAATGGTGTCAATGATAGTAATAACCAAAAAGGCGACAACTCATCATACTAGCAATACAAATCTAGATATTCATCATACAAACAAATATCAAAATCACATATATGCGACAAAACAAATAACCATAATCCGTATCCACCATGTATTGAGAAATTTTTTATAGTATGAATGGATAGGTCTATGCAACTCATATAATCAAGATATAATTCAAATTACTATAAATATTATTGCTGCAATAACAGCAAAAAGTAATAATTCCGTATGATTTATTGGTGGAATTCTTAATTGAACAAATGGTATAAGGTCAGTTACTTCACGCAATGTACCCATACTCAAAAATGATACAACAATTATTATTGCGTGTATCAATGGTCTTCAAAAACGAAGGAGAAAAATGGTGTTTCTTTTGGATCAATCCATGACATATATCGTATGTATTCTCTAGTAATCTGCAAGGTTTATTAGAAATTATAATATATCAACTCAAATGCTCCGTAAATGCAAAGAAGTAGCGGTATCCTTTTTATTATATAGTGAGTCTCAAATAATATGATGTCATAATGATGCACAATGCACCCTAATTTGATGTCTTTTTCATGAATGTATTACAACGTGAACAAGTGTCTGATCTTTTTCTTCATTATAATACACTACATCAATTTGAGATTCACAATAAAGAACGTTTCATCTTCATTTTTTCATATTTGATTGATCAATAAGAGCAATCATTTTTGTCTTATCATCGATATGATGCATTAATGGTCTTTTTACTACAATAGATTTATCTAATACATCTACGCTTTCATCTTTTGATCAATATACAAAATAATTTCATATGTTTCATGAAACAACTGCATAATAGTGTTTTTTAATTTTATGTAATTTTTGCAACTCGCTCCATTGTCTATATCTGTCACTATTTGATGTGAAATATAACATTCATGATGTTGCATTATCTATTCTATTTACTAATCAGTATTCCTCTCTAAGGGTAAATTGCGATTTTTGATTTTCAATAAAATCATCTAATGTAATAATCTCAGATCATGAATACTTGTGAATTCAATCGGAAATATATTTGGCTCGTGAATTTTCACTACATCAAAATTCACATAGAGAATTTGTGTCAATCATTCCAACTATATTTTTATTTGTTCAGATTGTTGAAGCTATTCATTCAGGCTTCCAGAAAAGATAGAGGTTATGTTTGTACAATATCATAGAAAACTATTGTGTTTGTAAACCAAATACTTCTCAGAGGATATCCTCAATAAGTTTTATATCTTGATCAGTTTCTGATCATTCAAACTTATTTCACGCTGCTCTAGAAATAAGAAGAGCTATTTCATATCTAGTTAATGGCTTGTCTAAATTCCAGACATCTGTTTCTTTTGTAAGTCATGTATTATAAGCTTCTTCATAATAGTTTCTCCATCGAGGATTTACATCTTCAACAAGAGCTCATCAATGAGATATTCTTAATAAAACTGTAAGAGCTTCAGCCTTTGTTAAGTAATTTGTAGGCATGAATTTTCATTGTGAACCATTCATGATAGAAACATGACAAGAAGAAATCACATATTCTTTTAGAGTTTTATCCATTACTAATGCATCACTAAATTCACATCTTGGAACTGATTCACTCAAGTCCGCTGTTTCTTTTCATAATGTTTGTGAATAAACATAGAAAAATTTAGCGGCTTGTTCTCTTGTTACAGAAGCTCATGGATTAAATTGATTTGCTCCACTATACTTTGTCATTCATTGATCATACATCCACTGTACAGACTGTACATATTCTCAATCATCCGTGTATCAAGCTGCTATAACTGTTCAAAAACAAACTATTAATGCCGTACATAGTCATAATAATTTTTTCATAGGTAGATTAATCATTAAGTGGTAAATAGTTTTCATCAGATCATCACATGATCGCAAAGTGAGCAAATTTATTATTTATAGAGTAGAGAACATCTCATAAGTATCAAACTCTAAACATAAACTGTCTAAATTCTCGTGAATGAAGTTGCCTATCCATTTCTTCCATAGGCATGTCTTCTTCCCAATCATCTCAGTAGTTATTATATTGATTGTTTCTAGACTTCATTAACTCATCAGCATAATTATATGACGTATACTCGCTTATTCAGGTATCTTTATCAAGTGTAAGAGCCTTCAATCAGGCGAATGTAGTGTCTTGTGTAAATGAATCATAACAACGTCTAGAAATTTCATTTCCATTATTATCATATTGAATACTACAGTTTTGACCTTTTTCTTGATTTTGCAATAACATTGGAATTACAAGTAAGTTTCTCTTTTCGTCCCAAACTACCATACGTGGATTTTCTAGTGCTTCTGATCGTGATCATTGTTCTCAATAAGTTTCGGTATATTTTTGTGATACTCATATCATTCAATCTTCGTCTCTTGTAGTATAATCAACTTCATACAAATCTACTTTAACTCAAGCAGTAACAATTCATCATCGTTGATTTTCTGATGTATCATATCATAATCAAATTAGATATTGCTTACCATCTGCTGCAGGAGCATAAGGGTGGAGATATGTGCTATATCAAGGTATCTTTAATTCTCATATAATTTCAGGATTACTTGTATCAGCTATATCTATTACGAATAATGGATCAGTTCTTTCAAACGTAACCATATATAGTTTGTTACCAATAAATCTAGAAGATTTAAATTCTTCATTTTCTTGAATATTTCTTACCATTCATTCTAGTACAAGGTCTTTGTCTAAAACAAACAAGTGTGTATTTAGTGGATTCCATGTTTGAGTTATCAAGCGGAAATTACCACGGTTATCTTCCGACATACTGTATTGTGTCAACGGTCTTCAAGGAACAAGCGTTGATGCCCTGTAGTCTAGTCAAGCACTATTTACATCAAATTTATGAAGCAATGTATGTTGTTCTCCTCAACCAAACCAAGGTAATATACATCTAGCATTTGGTGGACAAGAAGAATTTCAACTAAACCAGATACTATCTGCAAGATAAAGACTGTCTTTAGTCATATGTATAGTTTGTGTTGAACCAAATGCTGTAGTTGTATCAATATCACTCTTTGGTTCATCTATTGTAATTTTTCTTACAACAGTAAATGAAGGCATAATGTTTGCTTCTTTTAGAGTTTCTGAAGTTGGTAAAACGTATAGGATATCATTACAATCTGATTTTTCTATATTTATACCATATGGATATTCTTTTCAATTTATTTCTAGATTTTTTATCCCATCCTTTTTGTATGAGACATCAATTGCTTCTGGAATAAGATCATCGATTTTTATTTGTCAACCATTGTCTACAACTTCCCAAGCATTCCATCGGTTTACTCATAATTGAGTTACAACGTAAAGCTCATTATCAATTAATCTTGCATCTTTATAATATCAATCAAGGTCAGTAAATCTATCAAGCGTTGGATCTTCAACATCACTTACGTCATATACTATAATATCTACTCTTTGGT